>NZ_JAMYPB010000071.1:0-21500 GCF_040320135.1 Mesorhizobium sp. M0772
GCCGACCAGGCTGCCGGCATCAACATCGTTCGTCGTGCACTGCAGGCTCCGGCCCGTCAGATCGCTTCGAACGCAGGTGCTGAAGCTTCGATCGTCGCCGGCAAGATCCTCGACAACAAGGGCGCGACCTACGGCTACAACGCCCAGACCGGCGAATATGGCGACATGATCGCCATGGGTATCGTCGATCCGGTCAAGGTCGTTCGCACTGCCCTCCAGGACGCGGCTTCGGTCGCCGGCCTGCTCGTCACCACCGAAGCCATGATCGCGGAGGCTCCCAAGAAGGAGTCTGCTGGCGGCGGCATGCCTGGCGGCATGGGCGGCGGCGGTATGGGCGGCATGGGCGGGATGGGCGGGATGGGCGGTATGGATTTTTAATCCAGCCCCTATCAACTTACAGCGGAAAGGGCGGCAGCAATGCCGCCCTTTCCTTGTGTGCCGAACATGATCGACACCTTGGAGTGCGTCCCGAGGATCTCGTTCGAGCCTCACCGCATGGTCGAGAATCAGGATCTTGTCCGATCGAGCAATTCGCGGGCTCAACCTGGTCAAACCGGCGCCCCCTACGAACTGCCCGATCCTTGAGGATTCCGCTGCGCGACAATCACGATGATTCATTCAGTTCGTAGCTATAGGCGGTGAATCATGAGGGGCATTGAGGAGCGTGGCAAGGCGCCCATCTCGGCTTTTAACTCCATCGAGCGTGATATCAGGGACAATTCTCTCATCGGAACCGGCGGCTGGCGTTGAAGGACCCGGTGAATCATCCTGTTCTATAGTGGAGCAGACGCGCTCTGAGCCTCAAGATCAAGCGTTTCCTCCTCTGAGTATCCTTGATCTGCCGCTGGACATTCTCGTTGATATTGCTGAGCGGCTCAGCCCGATGGATCTGCTGAGGATTTCGCACACAAATCAAGAGCTGCGTGTCGCCGCGATGATAGTCGCAACGCCTCAAGAAAGGCGGATTCAGGTTCAGGCCATCTGTGGCAGCCTTGCAACCGGGCTCCAGCAGCGCCTCGTCGTCGTGGCCGAGGGGCCTCGTGACCCCGACGACTGCGCTTCGGCCTTGTGGGGCCTCGGAGCGGGCGTGGCAGCGCTTGCACCCGAGCTCCAGCGGCGTCTCATCCTCCTCGCCGAAGGGCTTGAGCCCAGGTCTCAGACCATTGCCCTGGAGGGCCTCGGAGCAGGCGTGGGTGGCGGACATAGCAGCCTGTCCCATACCTATGAATACGTTTGGCTGATGCAGACCGATGGCTGCGCGTCGAAGCCGAAGCCGTCGAGTTCGCGGACAAACGTGAACTGCGCGATCTTGCTCGACATGAGCGTGTCGAGCTGGTCGCGGATCGCCGTCAACTTCAGCCGATCCAGGATTGCGATCAGCAGGTCATGATCTATGGTCGTCATCACCAGCTCCCTCCGGCCACCGCTTCGTACTCGGCGAGTGGCCGCAGCAAGGTGGCCGGGGGTGATCTTGATGCGCTCGGCGCGCACCGGCCCTTCGAAGCCGGCAACGCCGGCACAAGGCTCTGTCGCAAACCTGGAAATTGGGTTGTGAACGGCCATTTCGGCCTGTCCGTCAGGCAGCTGGATATCGAAACAGCGATCGACAGACTTGTAGGCATACCTCGCCTGTCGCTTGCCCATCATGTGGATCATCTCGATGCCGGAGAGGATAACCACGTCGTTCGCATGCGACTTGAAGCCGAGCATGGATCGAATGCGGCGCTTGATACGCCGGTGATCCTGTTCGATCCGATTGTTGAGATGCGGGCTATTACGGATGCCGGATCGGCTTCAGCGGTCGCCGCGATCGCTGCCGCAGCCGGCTTTCAGCGTCGCAGGAAAGGATTGCTTCGGTCTGGCTGCCGTCGATGACGATGCGCTCCGGCCGGCCATGGCGCGTCAGCGCCTTGCGGAGGAAGCGTTGGGCCGCCACCAGGTCACGGTTTTCGCTAAAGAAGAACTCGACCGTATCGCCGAGGATGTCGATAGCGCGGTAGAGATACCGCCGCGGACCTTGATGTACGTCTCGTCCAATGCCACTTGCTGCCGACCACACGCTTGCGCCGGTTGAAGCGCTCCAGCAGCTGCGGCGAGAAGTGGGCGACCCAGCGATGCACAGTGGAGTGGTCGACCTCCAACGCGTTCGGCCATCATCTCTTCCAGATCGCGCAGGCTCAGAGTGTAGGCCAGGTACCAGTGCACGCACAGCAGGATCACCGACTGGTCGAAATGGCGGCCCTTGAACATCACGTGCTCCTCCACAGCTGAGGCGTTTTCTTGCCATGCTCGCTTACAAAAAGGTTTGCGACAGAGCCGTTCGAACCGCATGCCGACACCATCGTCAAGGGCGGCCGCGGTGTCCATTATGGCCACAAGCTCAACCTGACGACGGGCAGGCAGTCTGTTCTTTCAATTTAGACCAACTATGCGGATGCCGCCTCAGTCAATTCAAGAATGTAACCAATGCCGCGCATGGTCGTGATACGTGGCGTTGCACCTGACCTACTCAGGTGTCCACGTAAGCGATAGATTCCGACTTCAAGCGCGTTGGCAGATACCTCGTCGTTGAACGAATAGAGGTGATCTTCCAACTGCGCACGAGGCACGATGCGGCCTGCACGGATAAGCAGATGCTCTAAAATACATAGTTCGCGGCGTGCGATCTTCAGAGGATGACCCAAGACGGAAACCTGTCGGCCGATCGGATCGAAATTGAGATTGCCAAATACAACGATGGGGTCGGTCACCTGTGTCGACCGGCGCAGAATGGCTCTCATTCTGGCGATGAGCTCATCGAAAGAGACGGGCTTGAGCAGAAAGTCGTCCGCGCCACCGTTGAAAATTGCAATCCGCTTCTCGAGATCGTTGATGCTACTCATAATGAGGGTTGGAACTGAATGCCCGTTGCTCCTTAGCTGTCTCAGCCAGCCCAAGCCATCGCCATCTGGCAGAGCCAACTCCAGCAGGAGAATTTCATAGGTTGCGCAACAAAATGCCCTCGACGCCTGTTCCAGGTTGCCAACTACATCAACGGCAAAACCGCTATCCCCGAGCGCAACTCGCACAGCGCGCGTAAGATCCACATGATCATCAATGAGCAGCGTTCGCATTTCACGTCCTATCAAGGTCGGACAGGTCACCGTCCGCTGTAAGACCGGGGCGACAGCGGAAGTCGCGCAACTCTTCGTAGTGTTCGTAACGCTCTTTCCGATGGGTGATCGCGGGAGCATGCAAGCCGCACGCCTGCAATAGTCGGGGATGGAACACGTGAAGACCTGTTGACGGGCTGAAACCGTCGGTCGGCCAGCCCACAATGCCACCGACTCTGCCTGCGATTTCTCTGCGCATCGATCCTCCTATGGGTTGCGTCGCAAACTCCAGCTGAGGTCGCAAGGGCAGGCTCGGCTTTGTTCATTGAGAGGACCCCCTGGAGGCAATACCAGGAGGATTCCCTATATGGCACTTCCCGATTTACCACCGGTCATTCCGAACCACGTTCGGCGGCTTTGAAGACATTCATTGAGCGCGGCTAGGTAAATCAAGGGTACGACCTGCCGGGTGTCGATGCCGCTTTTGAAGCAGGCATCGGCACCAGCTCGGTGAGCGTCGCCCGCGCAATTCAGCGGACGCGCTCGATACACCCAGTCGAATCGTGCCGCGACTTGCCGCGCCGACAGGGCGCCCGAAGACTTCAGACTTGTGACCGAAGGTCTACGCCCAGTCCTCCTCCCATTATCCACCTCCCTCAAATCAAAGTGGACGTTCAATCTGAACAAATTACGCCATCGTATCACAAACGACTTACCGATCCCCGACGTGCTCTAGCCTTAGTGCTTGTTAAGAAGGTCGGCTACTGTCTCTCCGCGTCGCCGCGCATCGGCGGCGAGCCACACCTCCCCCACCTCATACACGTCGCCGTGGGTACTGAACGGCACAATGACGTCAATGGCAGCCGACAGCAGGTCAAGAAGCGTGTGGTCTTCCACAGCAGCTCCTTGCGGGCTGCTCTTGACGAGTGAAAAGAGCTTTTTAAAGCCTTGGACCGGATCCGCCCCATGAATCGTTGATATTGATCCCGCATGGCCGGAGACGACTTCGCTAAGGTAGGCCCAAGCAGCATCATCGCGCATCTCGCCAAGCAATATTCGATCAGGGCGCATGCGCAAGCTGGCTTGCAACAGTTGCTCGGCTGTCACCGCACCTACGCTTGCTCGGTCCTTTGGATAGAGTAACCGGACATGGTTCTCGTGCGGGATTGCAAGTTCGAGCGTGTCCTCGATACTTATCAGCCTCTCTTGCGGGGGTATAGCGTTGATCAAAGTCTTGCTCATTGTCGTTTTGCCGCTTCCAGTAGGTCCGCAAAGTAGCATCGTGAGCCGCCCGCAAACGCATGCTCGCAAAAATTGCTCCAAGTCACCATGGTCGTAGTGCTGAAGAATCGTTTCGTCCTGCCGCTCTTGGCGCTCCTTTCGTGACCGCCATTGATTCCAACGCGAGTATTCGTAGCGAGAAGAAACTTCCTTGAGTTCGGTCACACGACTTGAGGGACGCCGTATCGTCAGGCTTATTGTTCCTGAGGGAACAGCGGGCGGCAAACAGATCTGCATCCGCTCTCCGTTCGGCAGCTCAGTCGCACAGAGGGGGCTTTGCGGTCCGACATCTTGCTTGCGCAGCGCTCCAGCGAGGATCGCGATGTCCTCCAGATCGTCATAAGATAGCGGTAGCGGATGTTTCGTGAAAACGCCGGCCTGTCGGACAAAGGCTTCCCCAGGCCGGTTGATAGCGACCTCTTCGGTCCTTGGCTCCTCAAGCCATTTCAAAACAGGGTTGAGAAGCAAACGCAATTGAGGGTCAGCCTCCGGTCGCATTGTTGTCTCTCCGGCGTTGGCGATGTTGGGGGGCTGGCGCCACGGCGATCGGTCTAAGATCGTATACATCTGAGAAATCGAGGTCCCGAGCCACAAAGATGGATACAGCATCTCCCTGGTTTTTCTTCAGAGTTGGCGGAACGTTGATCGTTGCTCTAAGGGTCGTGTCAACGGCTTGTCCGGCGTTGCTCTGGAAGCTGTTGATGCCGCTTCCTCCACCTGAGCTGCCAGCGTATTGACCGGCGGCCTGAAACGCGCCTTGAATGACGCTCATGAGCATTGCTCCGCCAAAGCGCTGCCAGAAGTGATTATCCACCGTGCCAGGCATTCCGGAGCGGCCGAGCTCGTCAGCGCCCGGCGACGCTAGCGAAACAAGGGCATGGTCAGGCGTTTCGATGCGCGTCCACAGCACGAAGACACGCGCATCCCCCTGTTGGAGACCACGCTGGATCTCGCCAATCACGGTCGTCCCGCGATCCAAAAGCACCACGTTGTTGGTGGCGCCGCGGACGTCTTTAGGTAAGACGCACTTCACATAACCCGGTAAATTTGTGTCGACTGCCGTTTGCAAAATGCAGGGAATTATCGTTCCTTGGGTAATCACGAGATCAGGGTGCGGCAAAAGTGTGGCCCGGCTTGGCTCCTGTATATCTGGCTTCAATCGCCCCGTCAGATCGCCAGCGTCTGAAATCTCATGCGAGGTCGCGGGAGCATCCCTATGGTTGTCTTCGCTCCGCTGACCGTCGTTGGGCATTTGACCGCTGCCACTGTAGGCGAAAATTGGTGTTTCCTCCGGCGGCGGATCAGCTGGCGCCGGAGGCGGCGTGGATGGCGCAGGATCTCCTGCCTGCGCCGCCTGTACGGGTGCTGGAGGTTCGGGAGCAATCTCAATCGGCACGGGGCGGAATGGCTCGGCGTCGGCGACAATTGGAGGTTTTGGCTGAGTTGGCTCGTCTTGTGTGCTGGGACGACCGCCGAGCCAGATGAGCGATAGAGATGAGATGAGAACAAGAGCAGCGACGGCCAACTTCTGCAATCCCGAAACATGCCGGCGGGCCGGCTCCGAGACCATCGATCCTGAGGCATGGACATCATGTCCCGACTGTGGGCCGGTTTCATTCATAGGCCGGGCCTTTCAAAACGCGCCACACGTCGGGTGTCACTGTACCGGTCCCTGGCGCTCGTCCCACAGGGTCATAAGCCCTGTTGAAAATGGACAAGACCGTATTGCCATCTCTCAGACGCCATTCCCGGGCGACTGCGGATACTTCAACATAGTCTCCTTTGACCGTGTAATTGGCAGCGGCTTCCTTGCCGTCGGGATTGATAATGTAGAGGGAGGGTATGCGGGAATTGCTTGCGAAGCCAAATACGGTGGTAAAGCCATTATCAAAAACTTCCAGCGGCGCCAGCGATCGATCACCCTTTGCGACGTAGTGAAAATTGCTTTCGTCCGGACTGGTAGTTGCGGCGGGCCGATTCAACAAATCCTGAACTCTCTCGTCGCGCAGCACTTTCGCCCGGGCCTGACCAAGAATCGAGCGCCTTTCTGCGTCCTTTCTCTGAGCAGCAGCCTCATCAGCAGGATAGGTGAACTGCACACTGTAGTATAGGTCAGGTTGCTGCTCATCGAGTTTTGGCATCGCTCTCGTTGAAATACTGAAGACGTATCTCCGTGTACCGGACTCACTCTCGGCCAGCACGATGACCGGCTGCGGCGGGAGCATCCGGCTAGCTTTAAAAAAGAGATAGTTGGCGCGCGGGAGCGCAGCCAGGTCTTTGCTGTTGGAAACGGCCACGGCTGCGACTGTCTCGTTGGCCGCGAATGTGACAACCAGCGTTGCACCCACTGCGGTAGACAGGCGCACCACTTCGTCAGGACGGTAAGCCAGGTAGCGCATGCGCGCATCATGCTTGCCGGCAAGTGGTGTGTCTTCCGCGGACGCTTGCATCGTTAAGAAGAGTGAACAGACCAGCGCGAGAAACGCTCTTTTTGTCATGGCTGCACATAGCCCATGTTCGATACGCTATCTTCCGAGCTTTGATAGGAAGTGATGAGTAGACCTCCCGGATTGGTGAGCCTCGATTGCCCAGGCAGACCCGTCAAGCGCTCGTAGCGGATGGTAGCTGTCCAGGTGGTCACTATCGGCATCTGCCCATCGACAACAAGCGTACGTTTGTAACGGATCTGTTGAACGTCCGGACTGATGTCGTTTGAAGAAATATGCCCGACCTCGAGCTTGCCGCGTTTGCCGACCGTGACTTGCGGCGAGGTGGGATTCGGATAGTTGAAGAAATCTTGATATTGCTGTCGCACAGCCGGCGCGCTGAAACTGGATACGAGGTCATAGGCGTATTGGGCTGTATCTGCTGTGTACCCCTCGCGCAGGCGTACATATTCCCACAGCGAAGCATTTATGACGGCTCGGTCTTGGGTTGCCGGCAGTCGAGAGACTGACACTTCGCTGTCGACGGTCCCATCCGGCCGGACCCAGAGGAACACAGGTACGAGCTTGGCCAACGGGACCATGGCAGCGATGGTAAATGCCTGGGCAACATTTCCTAGGACCGCCGCTGCGGCAAAGGCGATCAGGGCCTTTGACAGGCGCCGCGCAGACTTCGCTCGTGACGTTTGAAACGCTTCCACCTTCTTATAGTGGGCGGCTAGCGTTTCTCTCTCCACCAGAAGGGCATGTTCAGGAAATTTCACTTTGGCTCTTCCGCGCATTCGACCTGAAGATCCTCAGGGGTGGTTTCCCATTGTCCCACGTTCAGTTGGAATGGGGCACCCGCGCATGTCGCAAGCCCATGGCTCGTCTTGCAGGCGGCCAAAGCGAGGATTGACAGAAGTAGGCAATATTTCATGTTTTTGGCACCGAGCTTGTCGATTGATTAACCACCCGCCGTTTTGGCAAAGTGGCGATTGAGGCTGTTAAGAGGTCGGTTCGCACCTCCCCAAGAGCCGCCGGCGATGCTGCTGGCGATCGTCGGAAGCGCGACGATCAGAGCGTCACCAGCTAGGAAAAGCATGTCGAGCTCGTAAAGCCCGATGATCTTGGCTGCTGTCGTGCCCGAGAATTTGATCATCAAAAGCATGGCTGCCAGCGAGACTGCTTCGGCAGCGATTACTATCGTTGCAACGATGTTGAGGAGGAGAAGCAGCAGCCCGTACGAGAGCAGTTGGCCGATCCATCTGGTGGCTATGTCTCGAGTGTGATCAAAAAGGTAGCCTACAAGGACCAGGGGGCCGATCGTCAAGAGCACCTTCGTCAGAATTCCAACGGCATCGTAGATCTCGAACGCTGTCCACAGCGCGCCGTAGAAAATCCATTGCGCTCCCTCGAAAGCAAGTATGTCCTGGCCGTTCATAGGCCCAATTTCGGAAGCAATCAGCTGAAAGACATACTGGCTTGAAGCAAACATGAGATCGAGCTTCTGGGGGATTCCGATGAAGGGCAAGTCGCTGCCACTGATGTCGTGAGCCAGCCTCGGAATCGTGTCGTCGAAGAGCGCTTCAATGTACTGCTGATAGTTGGCCTGCCCTAAGATAAGGGCGACGACAATCGACACCATGATTACGCGCGAGATACCCCCGCGCGCATCGACTTGACCACGCATGACCAGACAGCCTTGGATTATTATCCAGAGCGTGACACACGCAACCAGAGGCGCACTGACCGCCGCTTGGACGTTTTCAAGCACTTTGTGCAGCCCGGACGTGAAGGCCCCATGAAAGATCGTGTGTATAGTCGTGAATGGCGCGGGAATTTTGAAATTCATGGCGTGAGCCTGATGTGTCCCTGATCAGCGCAGCTTAGCCTGATGAACTCTGTGTGGTTTACGGGAGGATGCTAAACATATTAGCGGTGTCCTGATGTTCGCGACGCTGCGTGGCGGCCTCCTCCACGGCGTGAAGGCTCCCTTGTGCAGTGGCCATTGTCAGCAGACTCGTGGCCTGGACATTTTGGATCATCGCATCGTGAATCTGCTTGAGGACCAGACCGTTGGTCACGGTGGCCTGCATAATATTTCCCGAGCGGGAAAGCTGACCAAGCGTGCCCGCATTATCCTTAAGGCGCTTGTCCATCATGCCCAAAGTGTCGGCTGCAATAGCTGCGGCATTGGCGGCCCCGGCGATTTGTCCCTGTAACAGTTTCGCTTCTGAATCGGTGCCGTTGACTATCCGATTTGGGTCCTTCGCAATGTTACGGGCCATAATCGAAGCTGGCGCCCGAGCATCAAACATCTGCTCCTCCAGCTTATTGCTCGACGGGTAGTGATTTCCTTGGTTCAGTGAGCTTAGCAGTCCCGTTACAGCGAATGACGACGTTAGAATTGTCACCATTTCAATCGTGGTAGCGAGCGTCTCGATTGACCTCTCAAGGATCGCCGCATTGGAAAGCGCTGTTAAGGTCGCTTGTGTTTCTGTTACAGGGTCGCTGACGATAAATTGCGAACGGGCCTGTCCGTGAAGCAGAAGGGAAGCAGCAAGGGTCGTTACTGCAAGTTTGGCAAATTTCATGAATATTCCTCCGTCAATCTTGAACTTCGTGGTACCGGGCCATGAACTTGTCGAGCCACCCACTTGGGGCGTCTCCGTGCTGGTTACGAAGCTGGTCGGCAAAGCGCACTGTGTTGGCCCGCCCCGAGAGTACGGCTACGTACTCGCGCATCTGCCCAAGATCGAATTCGCAAACAATACTCCCGCTATCGCGCTTGAGCAAAAACTTGCGGCTGCCGATTGCCATTCCCTGGCGGATTGCCTCGAACTCCTGCGCAGTGCACTTCAAGCCATCGACATACGCTGAGCGGTCCGCCGTCGGTGATGGGTAGAAAATTTTCGTCATACATTGCGCAACGAGACTAGCTCCGAGAGGCGATTCCAGAACGTGTTCAGGCTGCTGCGTTGCGAGTATCAACATGCCGTTGTTTTTGCGGACCGTGAGCAAGAACTTGTCGATAACGGCCGAGAATTGGGGGTTTAGTAGATAGAATCGAAATTCGTCGCAGCTCATGACGAACCGACGACCATCGACGATAGCGCCCACTCGATGCAGAAGGTATGCGGCGGCCGGTGCACAGACCTCCTCATATTCCAGGAGCTGCGTCATGTCGAAGCCCGTAATGGAGGCATCCAGCCTTACTTCGTCCACGTCGCCGTCAAAGGCCCATCCAAGCGCCCCCCCTCTACACCACCGCTGCAGCCGTGCTCCTGCGCCCTCGGAGGGGCTGTGCAATAGGAACTCGCGCAGGCCCGCAAGTGAGCGCATAGGGGGTTCGAACGAAAGCTGACGAACAATGCCGCGTTCCAGCCGACGGCTTTCCTCCGGCGAGATCGGACCACGGCCGTCACTCTCGATCAGGGCCATCAACCACTCGCGCAGAAAGTCCCGGGAGGCGGAGGTGTTGTCCAGTCCACGCAGAGGGGCCAAGCCGCTCGGAGCGCCTCTGCGCAACGCAAGATATGTCCCTCCCGTGGCTCGCACCAGCAGTTCACCACCCCGATCCTTGTCGAAGAAGACGATCGCACCATTGCGATCGACCAAGCTTTGCTCAAGCATCGCGAGGACAAAGGTCATCAGCGTCGTCTTGCCTTTGCCAACGGGCCCGAATATTGCCGTCATGCCGACGTCATTCTCATGGGGGATGTAGTCGAAAGAAGTTCCACCGTTTGTGCGAAAGCGCGCAACAGCATTGCCCCAGTGGCCGGAACTGGAACCGCTTGGGAAGTTCTCAAATGAGACGAGCCCGGCAAAATTGTGTGAGGTGATCGCCCCCGGGCGCGTGCGCCACCTGTTGTTCCCCGGAAGTTGGGACCAATATGCGGCCTCCATGCCGATGCCCTCTTGGACGATAACGGCGCCCGCGTCGGCCAGCCGTGCGCGGGCACTTGCTGCGCGATCTGCAAGGCTATTGAGGCTGTCGGCATAGACGCACAGGCTCAGATGATGCGAACCCATCACGAATTCGTTGCTTGCCAGTGCGTCCTCTGCCTCGGCAAGTTCATTGATCTGGGTGAGAGCCTTGTCGCCGGCACTCGTCATCTGGCTGGACTTAAGGCTTAGTTTGGCATGAGCTTGTGGGCGAGTGAGGAAGGAAAAGCTCTGGCTCAGGACAAGCGGGAAGTTGGCGGACAGCAAGGAATTTAGCATGCCCGGCCGCGTCGTCGCCGGATATTCACGGAAC
This sequence comes from Mesorhizobium sp. M0772, assembly GCF_040320135.1. NCBI lineage: Bacteria > Pseudomonadati > Pseudomonadota > Alphaproteobacteria > Hyphomicrobiales > Phyllobacteriaceae > Mesorhizobium > Mesorhizobium sp. M0772. The sequence goes on from NZ_JAMYPB010000071.1 coordinate 11,058, forward strand.
GAAAACAATGATCCGACGTAGCTATCCCCGGGCCTTCGAATCTCAAGCGCCCGCTTCCCGCAGATGACCTGGTCAGTGTAGATCGAGGCGCCAAGTGAGCCGGTAACCATCGGAACCGGAAGAAACCGGCAAGTCATCATGAGCCGAAGCGCCTCGCCGATTTCCGTGAAGAGCACGTTGCCTTTCTCACGAATGCCCAACCGGCGCAGACCGTAACCGCCGAGTGCGCCAGCAGTGATGTGCCAGAGGTCTTCCAGGCTCCGCATTTGGGTGGCTAGATCGTGCTCATTCCGTCTGCGGGACTTGGCAATCCGCAAGCCGATCTTGCCGATTGCGGTGCGGGGGGACACGATCAAAGTGAGGAAGTGATCGTTGCGAAAGAGCTTTCCCGACAGCACACGACGCTCGTAGGCCTCGCTCAGACTGCCAGCGAATGCACTTTGAAACTGGCGCGGCGCCGGCGCCGGCACATCGTTGTGTCTCACAAGATGAGCGTATATCGAGACATTGTCATCGGCGATGTTGCGCAAGAGAGTGTTGAACGCGCGGCAGCGCGAGTTGCGCATCTCAGCGTCTTCCAAATCAAAGGGCACACCGTTCACATGTGCCATGGCCATGATCGATCCGTCTTCCAGAAGGACAACCTGATCGCTTACGTGACCAACATACGGAAGGTAGATTTCGCCAGACCTCTCGGTCCGGCCGCTGGCGCCGAACATTACACCATTCCTCTTCCGCGTTTCGGCACTCTGATCGGGTTGGCGCTGACGCTTGCGCCTCCCCAGACCGGCCCGTCCACGCTTCTGCCGGCCGTCTGCAAATAGAGCAGCACGACGCTTGCCGCGTTATAGTCACGCTCAACAACCAGCCGTGCTCCGAACCAGAGTGGCGCGAGAACGATTTCGTAGAGCGGGTTCTGAAGGATAATGATAACAAGCCCAGCCAACATCATGAGCAATCCGGCCAGCGTCAGCGGCACCCCCAGAAACAGTGCGGGGCGCGTCGCCGCCACATAGAGGGTGCTCACTTCCAACCGGTCGCTCATCAGCCGCCGCCTATGAGCGCCTTGCCCAGGAAGCTGGCCCCGAACATGATGACGATCCCTCCAACGACACCCGCAACCAGGCCAAGTGAAGCACGACCGAACATCCAAGAGATACCGATGGCTACGAGCCCGAGCACGGCCAGTGATTGTCCAAAGGGGCCAAGTATGAACGTGCAGATATTCTGGACCATCTTGGCAGGATCCGTCCCTCCGGTCACCTGAGCCGCGGCTGGCCCGCTGTAGAAGACCGTCCACGCCGCGCCTGCAGCAGCGGCCGGTACATATTCAGCCGCCATGCGCAGCATGGAAAAAGGCGAAGGAACACGCGTTTTAAGCGCACGAAGTATCTTGAGTGGCGTCATCATTGCATCTCCATGTTTCAATCGAATACGAGTTTGTTCGGGTTCGCGGGTTCCCGTGCTTTCGCAGCCTGGCTGCCTGTCGGACCGGAGGGATCGGCCCCGGAGCGGTCTGGCTGATACGAGCCCCAAATGTCCCAAGAATCTTGGTTGGGCTGCTTCTTTCTATTGGCCTGTTGGCTCTGCTGGAGCAGAGGCGGCACGGCTTTCCGACCGGGTGCCTCAAGGTGCGGCACATCTCGAGCAGTCGGCTCCAGCGTTCGCTCAAGGAGACTTGAGATGTCCTTTGCGGCCGACTCGACCTTGCGTACATAACCGTTGGCGAAGCCACGCATGACGTCGCCCGTGTTATAGGCCGAGATGGCACGGCGAAGCGCCAGTTGCTGGGCCACAGCAGTGGTGCCGCCGGCATACCGGCTTTCAAGCAAGTGGGCGGCAGCCGAAAGCGAGGCGCAGGGCTCGAAAGCCCTTTCCGGCGTAAGATTGAGCATGGCAAAGTTCTTGCTGTTTATCTGCATCAATCCAACATCGACAGAATGTTGTGCTTCGAGGCGTTCCTTGATGCCCCGCGTGGCTTCCAGGTGGTCTATCCAGCGAAGCTGCTCACCTGTGGTGTTGTCATGAGCCACCAGCGTGTCAAAGCCACTTTCAATCTTGGCAATCGCGGCGAGGGTGGACGGCGCAACCCAGGGGGCGCATTTGCGCGACAGGCTGCGGAACTCACGCGGAGAAAGTGGCGCGGGCTCGGCTGGGAGTAACATGGATGTCAACAGGACGACGGCCAGCGGCCAAGCTGCAATAAACATTCCCTATCACCTACCTTTCCAAGCCGCCGGACGGGTTCTGGCCCTGTCCGGCACGCGCTTATCGGGGAGGTTTGTTACTGTGTGATGTTCAAGTTCAGCTTTTCGGTTTCAATTGAAGCAAAGACCGTGTTCGTATCAGCGTGGGTGAGCATCTTGCGCATGCGTGGGTGGCGCGGGCCCGATCAGCCAGCGACATCCGGAGCATCTTGGTACAATGACTCCTGTACAGGATTGCTCGTCCCGGCCGTCCGTTGCTCCTGGAGTGTGGGCCGCGACTTTGGCGTCATGGATGGTACTTCTGTCAGCGCCAAGCCAAGGACAAAATGGGGAGCTTGGCGGGCTTGTTCAGGCTCGGGATCACCGTGGGGAATCGACTAAGGCGATAAAGCGGCGCAACTTTGCCGGTATGCTGCCGGTCCTTAAAGAGCAGCCATGCGCGGCCCTGCACACTCAGATCATTGCTTGAGACGCGAGCTCGTCCGCGAAGCTGGCTCGAAGGCGCAAATCCGCGGCGGCGAGGGTCAACTGGGAAGACGTGGCGGCGCAGCCCATCCTGGTGCGAGCCTCGTTCAGCTGTTCGGCCGCCGCCGCCAAAGGGTGGATCATGCACAGTCCCATCGGCAGATAACCGCACGTCATTGACGGAGTCCGACGGCGCAATGGACAAGCATAGTGACACGCTCAAGATGGAGGAGTTGCAGTAACTGAGAAATGTTAGCCCGGACGTTCACCGCAACCGGCGACCTGCCGGTCGCCGAACAGCATTTGAGGCCGCCGGCCAGCTTGGACGAAGCCGGCTTGGCAGGAGACACACTATTTTGCACAAGGCCGCTGCAGCGAATCACGGTCTTCTTCCGCCGACCGCCTCTCCGATCAAGCCAAACGCCGCGCTGCTCAACCATGTCCGAGCTGGATCCACGAGCCGGAGGATATCGAGATGATCCAGATCCGCAAACTCCAGGATGACCAGGATGCAAGGGCATAGCAGGAAACTTGGCATCCATGAGGTCGAACTTGAGTGATATTGGCAGGCCTGCACCAACGGGGGAGCTCGAAGCGAAAAAGCGAAGGACCACACGGCAGGATCATGTCGGCGCTTGGACCTGTCTGGTGGCCACGGGCTGCCTTGGTGCGGTCAATTCGCTGGGGATGAAAAGAACAGGACGAGCACGGCCTCACATTGGCCGCACGCAACGGCGAGTGGTATCAAGGAGCAGCTGTTCTGGGTCGGTGCCCCAGGGTTGCTCGGCAACAGGTTTAACAAGGGGATTCAAGATTGAAGGTGTGCCGTTGAAACATGTTCTTGTCATTGACGATGATGCCGCAATGCGGCGCCTCATCGCCGAGTATCTCACGATGCATGCCCTGAAGGTAACCGCAGTCCACGATAGCAAGCAGTTTGACTATGTTCTTTCACGTGAGCCAGTCGATCTCGTGGTTGTCGACCTTAACCTAGGCCGGGAGGATGGACTTGCGATCGTCCGCAATCTGGCGACAAAATCGGATGTTCCTATCATAGTGATCAGCGGCGACCGGCTTGATGAGGCGGAAAAAGTGGTTGCACTGGAGCTCGGCGCAACCGATTTCATTCCCAAGCCTTTCGGGATGCGCGAATTCTTGGCCCGCATTCGAGTAGCGCTACGCCAGCGCATTTCTAGTCCGCGAACCAGAGAGCAGCGCTCATTTCGCTTTGGGGCCTGGAAGCTCAGCGTGAAGCAGCGGCGACTGATCTGTGCGGAGCGTGGCGAGGTCAAGCTTACCGCATGTGAGTTCAATCTCTTGATCGCATTTCTGGAGAACCCCCGCAACGTGCTATCCAGAGAACGGCTTTTGCTCGCGAGCCGTGTGCGTGGAGAAGAAGTGTACGATCGAAGTATCGATGTCCTAATCATGCGCTTGCGCCGAAAGCTGGAGGCTGATGCGGCCAACCCTCGCCTGGTCAAAACATCCCGTGGCGCAGGGTACTTCTTCAACGCTGACGTAGATGTTAGCTACGGAGGCACGTTGGCCGCGTGACAGTGAGCTATGCTGGAGATTGGGGTGACGAGGCTGATCAAGCCTTCCAACAGTACCAGCCTGATCAATTACGGCGAGAGCTACCGGTCCGGAGATCGCATCAGCCCCTCTCTGCATATGCACGCGGCGCCTGAATTGCCGATTTCGCTCAGCTGCTGCTGAATGGCGACGGCTTGCGGCGCATTCAGGGCCCTCTGCGTCTCCGCTGGCCACAACAGCGCTGGTGAATGTTCATTGTTGGAACGACTCACTCGGAGGTGGTTGCCCTGGTCAAGCTCATCCGGCGAAGGGCGGATCTGCTGTTGGCTGGCAGCCAAGACTGGGGGCGGCGGCCCGAACTCCGGCGTCCCAGAGCTTGCGAAAGCCTCCGACACGCTTCTGTTGAGGTCATCCCGTCCATCGGGCATCCCTGGGTTGCTGAAAAAAGATGAGGCGGCTTGATGATCCTGCCCTCGCTGAAGCACCTCGCGAGACCCCCTGTTCCAGTCGCAGAAGCTCCTCTGGATTGGTTGGCGGCTCGTCAGCTCGACCATCGAATAGCGGCCGGAGCGCCTCGGACACGTGCTGCTCAAAGCCCACTCGCCGGGCTTGGCCCGCTTGCCCCTCTTCCAAGCCGGGTCCTGCACCTGCGACAAAGCTGTTACACGGGATGGATTTTTTCGCGGGGTCCACACCAGCCTCATCAAACTGTATCGGCAAAGTCCTGCGCCAATTCACACTGCGGGTCATCGAGTTGAGATTCTAGGGAGAGCGCCTCCTCTGCTCCCGTCAAGGGCGCCGGCTCCGGGAGGGCGCCTGTCTGGCTTTCAAAGATGCGTTTCAGAATGCGATCCGAGAAATAACGCACCTTCCTCAATTTTAATGGTGGCAGACCTTTGATAAGAACAATCTCGTAGTCGTCATCGAGCAGCCGAACCTGTTCGGGACGCAATAGCGGTGCACCTTGATGTGAATTCTGAATGGTCCAGTCGAACGTTCGCGCCTGGCTGTGGGAAATCGATTTGGCTTCAAACGTGTATTCACCGATGGCCTTGGAAATGTAGTTCGGAGTCTCGTCATCAGCCGTGGCCATGAACACTTGCAGTCCGGTATTGCTGAGAAAATTCTGCTTGCCAGCCTCTCCATAAGCCCCCGTCAGTGCCGAAAGGCTTTGGATGATGAGCATGAAACGCCCCTTGTAGCCCGCGATAGTCGTGATTGCGGTCTCGATCGCCTCCAGCTTACCCAAGTGCTTGAACTCGTCGAGCAGGAAGAGAACCTCGTGCTTTTCATCCCGACGGGCCAGCGACCGCTGCAGAATTGAAACGATTTGCTGAAAAAACAAACGTATCAAAGGCGCGATCACCTCAAGGTCGTTCGGACCAACGCAAAGATAGATGCACGTTCTGCGACGGCGAAGATCATAGACCGAAAAGTCCGAGCGACTTGTGGCCGCCTTTACAGCGGGATCCGCCCACAGGTTGAGCCCGCCATCGCCGAGCACGGAAGTGTAGGAGGTTAGGATTTTCGTATCGTTCCCCGCCATGTCGTCGAAGATGCGTTGTGCCTCTTTGTTCTGGGTCTCCATGGCGAGTCGCGCGAAGAGCTTAAACTTCTCCCCCGGCTGGGCGAAGAGGTCATAGACGGCGCCGATTGTTGGCGTGCCCCGCTCGATGCAGGCAAGGATTCCCGCGACAAAGATATCTCGCGCGCCGCTGACGAAACCTTCCGCGCCCTCCCCCTTGGCCGTAATCAGGTTTGCGGCCAAGCGGCGGGCTTCGGTGAATTGCTGCTGTGGAGGCAACGCTATAAGATCCAACAGCGGATTGTAGCAGTTTGTGCGCCGCTCCGAATCCAGCGGCGCGAATTTAAACACGTCGTCACCTGCGGCTTTGCGCGCCCTCGAGGTGAGCTCAAAGAGCTCCCCCTTGACGTCCAGAGCTATCACCGAGCCTTTGAATGTAAGTAGCGTTGGAATGACTATGCCGACGCCCTTGCCAGCGCGGGTCGGTGCAACGATGAGGCTGTGAGGCTGCTCGCCATTGGTCAGGTAGTAGCCAGGCCAGAAAGGGCCACTTGTCTTCCCAAACACCGGCCCTGTCACGCCGCGGTATCGTCGCAGATATCCCGTGCGTCGCATTTCATCCACGCGAGCCCAACGAGCCGTCCCGTGGTGTTCGAGCTTGCGGCGCAATACGATCTGCTGAATCAGCAAGACGACCGCGGACGTCGAGAGCACGATAGCCGCGCCCCGATAGAAAACGGGGGTTGCGAAACCCAAATAGAAGGGCGTCTCAAACCAAAAGGCACGGACATCAAACGCCATCAGAGCCTCGCCGCTACCGCCGTGGCGGAAGGTTGCGTAAAGACTTGCCGCACAGAAGCCCACGGCGAGTGAGCACGCGATGCTAATGGCCAAGTTGGGGGGCGTCGTTTTTGTTGAAAGCATTGTTCCATTGCCGGATTAGCCGTAGCTAATGCTGCGCGTGCTTCAGAGACCGAACCGGCGTCGCGCGATGTCGCCGCTCGACAGATCGATGCCGCAGCGGGTGGTGCGATGCTTGCAGCGCATCACCCGGCAGACGTGATTTTTGAAAGTTACACTAAGCAGGCACCTCAACGGCCAGCGAATTGGAAACGGCAAGGCCGTAAACGGAATTCGGGAGAGAAAGCGTCACTGTACCATGGCCGAGACCTCAACGGCCGGAGCGATCTCTGCTTCTGGTGGCCTCCATTAGGTCCTCTCGGGCGTGATTGTAGGTGTGGCTTATGGACTGCCCGACTTGAGCACCCCGCTGCAGCTGTTCATAGGAGGTTTGCGGGCTTACTGTATCACGGACTGCAGCCTCAATACCTGCTATGTGGCCGTCCAGATTCGCACTCCGTTCCTCTGCTGCATGCTGCGGCGGCGGCATGTGTGGCAAGATGTGTTGCATGCCGGGAACTGAGTGAGCTTGGGCCTGTTGATTTGCGTCGAACTGGTGATACGCGTTGAGAATAGCATTGGATGCTGTCAACTTGACATTGACATCCGGATCAGAAGCCAATCCAATGGCCTGATCAAGAATGCGAGATTTATTTTCGTCATTAAACTTACTGAAGTGTGGCGCAACGTAAAGAGCTCCGAGAGCTTGCGACGACGGCTCCATGTTGCCAATGCGATTAACAATAGCATCTTGCATCCCTGGCGTTAGGTAATGGCATACATTACTGACCGCTCTGACTTGCTGCAACGCTACGTCATCCGGGGTGTACCCCAATCCGGCTGTTAATTTCTCGGCCAGATCGATGGCTGATCGTCCAAGCTGATTGGCCCGCCTTTCAAATCTCGCGAGGTCAGTTTCTGGCCCGGCTTGAGTGCCCCGAACGGCTGTTCGCTCGTGCGTCCCGAGGCCTTTGAAGCCCCCAAGATTTCGCGCTGTATCGCGCGGGTTAGCGGTTACCAGCCGTTCTGCAACATCGCTCAATGGCCCCTCTGGAACGTCACGGAGGCTACTGCTCCCCACGCCTTGAGATGATCTTGCAGCTGCGCGTGCCCGTTTGCTATCGCGATCCATTGCTCGCCTCCAAAGTAGTTATTCTACCCAATGAGGGTACCACCGAAGCTTGACCTGCTAAACCGATATGATGTTACAGTTGTAGTATGGCAAAGGGTTCCCAGCTCTGTGGGTCTGCCAAGAGCCCGTCTAAGACGAAGAAAATACGATGAAGTTGGCATCAAATGCGATGTGAACCGCCCCGGGCTTTTCGGAGGCCGTTTCGTTTGAGTCACGCGGCTATGGCTGGTTCATCCAACATGGCGTAGTAGCGTTCCTCGGCTTCGGCCGGCGGGATGTTGCCGATGGGCTCCAGCAGCCGGCGATTGTTGAAGCAGTCGACCCATTCGAGCGTGGCGAACTCGACGGCCTCGAATGAGCGCCAGGGTCCGCGTCGATGGATCACCTCGGCCTTGTAAAGCCCGTTCATCGTTTCGGCGAGAGCATTATCGAAAGAGTCGCCGACACTGCCCACCGAGGGTTCGACGCCGGCCTCCGCCAAGCGCTCGGTGTATCGAATGCTGACTATTGGGCGGATTCAACCGGTCGTCGCAACACCAAGGGATTGGAGGTTGCAATGACGGTTCACCAACGCGCTTCAGATCGGTGCACTCGAAAGAAGCTAGATTCGCCCGGGCGTCCGCCTGCCTGACAGCGTGAGAATCGCTTCCGGTTCTGGCAAGCTATTGCCTTGGGACGTTCGAACGAGGAGGCCGCACTGGATGCCGGTATATCAACGCCTCTTGGTCCGCGCTGGTTTCGGAGTGCAGGAGGGATGCCGCCAATGCATTTGGCGCGTGGGCGAAGCCGCCTTCGGGGCGATATCCTTCTTTCGGGAGCGCGAGGATATTGCGCTTGAGCTTGCCGGGGAATCGGCATCCGGGCCATTGCGCTAAGCTAGGTCGGCCGCCGAGCACAATCTCGCGGGAGGTCAGGCGCAATGCCGCGACGCGCAGCGGCAATCTGGATTACCGGGCCAGTGCCGCCCGATGGCACGCCGATCGTGCGTCCCGGCGGCCTCCTGGCAAGCTGGCGGTCAATCCGGCTCTGCGTGAATGGCCAGCAAAGTCACCAACCCGCATGGCGCCTCATTCGAGGGCCCCAAGGTGGGTATGGAAAATGCGGAGGGCTGTTCACCGGCAGAGCCGGAGGTGGTCGGCAGCCCTGGAGCCCCGAGCAGATCGCTAAATCGGTCTTCAGATCGATTATCCAGAGGATCAAACCATGCGGATCAGCCACGAGACGATCTATCAGTCCTTGTACATTCAAGGACGCGGAGCATTGCGCCGAGAACTGACCGCATGTCTGCGTTCAGGCCGAGCGTTGCGCGTACCGCGCGAACGGGCCCGAGTGCGCAACAAGTCCTTCATTGGAGACGCCGTTATCATAAGCGACCGTCCGGCCGAAATTGCCGATCGGGCTGTCCCCGGACATTGGGAAGGCGACCTCATCCTTTCGGAAACTCGGCGATCGGCACGCTCGCGGAACGAAGTTCACGCTTCACAATGCTGCTTCACCTGCCGCGCATGCATGGCTTTCAGCAGAGCCTGCGCATCAAGAACGGTCCCACCACTTGCCGGCCACGGCGCTGAAGCAGTCCGCAGAGCCATAGCCCGATCCATGGACAAACTTCCCGAGCAACTGCGTCAGTCGCTGACTTGGGATCAGGGAGCGGAAATGGCGCAGCACGCCGACCTGCGCATCGACACCGGGCTCGAGATTTACTTCTGCGATCCCCAAGCCCGTGGCAGCGAGACTCCAACGAAAACACCAACGGCTTGCTGAGACAGTACTTTCCAAAGGGCACGGATCTCAGTCGGCACACAGCCCGGGAACTGGACGCAGTCGCCCATGCTATCAACACAAGACCGCGCAAAACGCTCGGCTGTAAAACACCTGCCGAAGTCCTCGACCAGTTCCTTGGGGGACAGTATGATGCCGGTGTTGCGACGACCGGTTGAATCCGCCTTGGCTGCCTCTATCGCTGTGATGGATGAGCCTGCCCCCCCTGCGCGGGCCGCCGATCATGGAGAGCCTGTTCCAGAGCGTCCAGAACGAAGCTGGCATGAGCCGTCCGGCTCACCCGCCAGCCGACGATCCTTCGCGCATAGGTGTCGGTGACAAAGGCGACATAGACGGAGCCCGTCCAGGTCGCGACGTAGGTGAAGTCGGAGACCCACAGCATATGATCGAGAGGGCAAGGTGCGGCCTTGTCGCTCACCGTGGTGCGGATCGGCTTGCCGCGGATGATGCCCTCAATATAGCGGTTGGCCTCCATCCAGTTTTCGTTGGTTTCGACGGCCAGCGCCCTGACCAGGCGCAGGCAGCTTTCGGCGTTCGGGAAGATGCGCACGACATAGGTGCGCCGGCGGATTTCCTCGTTGAGCCGTTCAAGCATGTTGGTGGACTTGAGGTGCTTGTGATGCTGACGCGGCAGCCGGAAGAAAGTCAGCGTCTGTTCTATGGCTTCTTCCGCCCAGGTGGTCAGCCGCGGGTAGCGGGCGGACCCTTTGGACAGCCACGCGGCTCGGTGGAGAAGTGACCCGCCCGGTCCTGTGGAACCCGCAGCTCAAGCTTGCCCACCCGGGTGACCAGGGTGCGGCCGTCGTAACCCGAGCGATACCCAAGGCGCTCAGGCGTGCGTTCGCCCTTCGAAGCACCCAGCGCCTCCTCCATCTCGGCCTCGAGAACCTCCTGCATTA
>NZ_JAMYPB010000072.1:0-20783 GCF_040320135.1 Mesorhizobium sp. M0772
GAGATACGGGGTGGAGGGAGTAGGGAGTAGGGAGTAGGGAGTAGGGAGTAGGGAGTAGGGAGTAGGGAGTAGGGAGTAGGGAGGTGGCGTCTCACCAATCTTCTCTACTGACTACTGACTACTGACTAATCCCTGATTCCTACTGCCTAATCAAATTCCTTCGCCGGCAAGCTCTTCCGAAATTGCCGCGACCTGGTCCTGGGCGCTGCGCATCATCGGATAGATGGTAAGCACCTTCTGCCAGGCTTCGAGCGCCGATTGCTTGTGGCCGGTGGCGGCCATGATCTGGGCCAGGCCGGAAAGCGCGCCGAAATGGCGTGGTTCCAGCTGCAGCGTCTGGTCGATGTCGGACATCGATTTCCCGAAATTCTTCATCATGTAATGCACGGTGGCGCGCCGGTTCCAGCCTTCGGCATATTTTGGCTGCAGGACGACGACCTGGTCGAGGAAGTCGAGGGCGACGTCGAACTTCTGGTCGTCCATCGCCTTTTGCGACCATTGCATCATCAGGTCGATCGAGGCGCTGCCGGACTGGAACCATTCGCCCCAGATGCGCCCGGCGATGCGCTCGGCCGCCTTTTCGTTGCGCTCGCGCTTCAGCTCGGCAAACAGTTGGTCGAGCCTGGCTTCCCTAGTCAGGGCAACCGGCGGCTTTGCCGGCGGATCGTCCGCCGACGCCGGAGCGACGCCGAAAAGAAACAGGGTCGCCAAAAATGCAAAAAGAATCCGCATCACCGGAATCTAACCCCGGACGGCGGATCGTCAAACTGAAATTAGCGTGAAAGTGCCTGAAACCAGGCAATTACCATCATATGGACGGAGGCAACGAGCCCCCGGCCGAACGCTCAGCCCTGGCGCGCCTTGTAGCGCGGAGCGGTCTTGTTTATGATGTAGACGCGGCCCTTGCGGCGAACCAACTGGTTGTCGCGGTGACGCGCCTTCAGCGCCTTGAGCGAATTCTTGATCTTCATGGTCTTGCCCGTCGGTCTGGGCCCTGTCCGGGCCGAATTATTAAGGCGCGCCTGAAAAGCGCGCCTTTGAACTTGCGGTGGCTCATAAACGAGGAGCCTTGCCCGTGTCAACCGCAAGCGTGCTGGATAGAGGCCGAGAATGGCTTTGGCAATCAAATATCCGCCATCTCGGCTCCACGCCATTGCGCGGCCGAAGGCGGGCTGGAATGGTGCGGCACCCGCAAGCCGATTTGGAGACCTCCATGCGCCTGTTGTTTGTGTCCGCCTGCCTTGCCGTTGTGGCAGCGGCATCCACCGCGCAGGCGCAGGAATGCGACCGCAACGACGACAGCCAGCAGATGATGAACATCTGCGCCGGCGAGGACTATCAGGCGGCAGATGCCAAGCTCAACCAGGCCTACAAGGATCTCGTCGGTCACAACGACGACAAGAGCAGGAAGCTGCTGCAGGTCGCGCAACGCGCCTGGATCGCCTTCCGCGACGCCGAATGCGCCTATACGACGACAGACAGCGAGGGCGGCTCCATCCATCCGATGGAGGTTTCACAATGCCTGACCCAACTGACTGACCAGCGCATCAAACAGCTCACCGCGGGCGCCAATTGTAGGGAAGGCGATGCGAGTTGCGCCAGCCCCGACGAGGACGGGGATCTGAACGACGAGCTGCAATAGGGCTCGATCCACGCCCTCACGCAAAGTGCTGGAATGGCTTAGCTACGGCTGATGCGCGTGAAATGGCCCATCTTGCGGCCTGGGCGCGCTTCCGCCTTGCCGTAGAGATGCAGCATCAGATCGGGCTCGGCGAGCAAAGCGGGCACCCGCAGCACATCGTCGCCGATCAGATTTTCCATGATGCAGTTTGAATGCCGGCCAGGGTTGCCCAGCGGCAGGCCGGCAATGGCGCGGATATGCTGCTCGAACTGCGAAACGATGCAGGCGGCTTCCGTCCAGTGGCCGGAATTGTGCACGCGCGGCGCCATTTCGTTGGCCAGCAGCGTGCCATCGGCAAGAACGAAGAACTCGACGCCGATGACGCCGACATAGTCGAGGGCCGACAGGATTTTCGCTGCCGACCCCTGTGCCGTCGCCGCCGTCTCCAGCCTGATCTGGGCCGGCACGGTCGAGGTATGCAGGATGCCGTCGCGGTGGACGTTTTCGGCCGGATCGTAGGCGGCGACCGCGCCGTCCAGCCCGCGCGCGGCGATGACCGAGATTTCGCGCTCGAAAGCGACGAAGGATTCGAGGATCAGCGGCACATTGCCCATGGTCTCGCATGTGCCGGCAAAGCCGCCCGTCTCCATGTTGCGGAAGGCGCGCTGGCCCTTGCCGTCATAGCCCATGCGGCGGGTTTTCAAGATGCCGCTGCCACCGAACTCTCTCAGCGCCGCCGTCAGCTCGTCGTCATTGTCGACGGAGCGGAAATCCGCTGTCCTGATGCCGATGCCGTTCAGGAATAGCTTCTCCGCCACCCTATCCTGGGCAACTTCCAGCGCTCGCGGCGGCGGATAAACCGGGACCTTGGCAGCAAGTGCGCCGGCGGCCGCCACCGGCACATTCTCGAATTCGTAGGTGACGAGGGCGCTGACTGCCGCCAGTTCGGCAAGGGCGTCCGCATCGTCATAGGCGGCGGTGATCTGGCGGTTGGCGACCTGAGCCGCCGGGCAATCGGCCTGCGGTTCGAGGATAATTGTGCGGTAGCCGAGGCGCGCTGCGGCAACAGCCAGCATGCGGCCGAGCTGGCCGCCGCCGATAATGCCGATGCTCGATCCCGCGGGCAGGCTCACGGCGCATCCGTCGGTTCGGTGGCGACCCTGGCGGTTTGGGCGGCGCGCCAGGCATCCAGGCGGGCGGCAATTTCTTCGTCGTTCAGCGCCAGCACGGCGGCCGCCAGAAGGGCGGCGTTGGCCGCACCCGCCTTGCCGATGGCAAGCGTGCCGACCGGAATGCCGGCCGGCATCTGGACGATGGAGAGCAGCGAATCCTGGCCTGACAGCGCCTTCGATTCGACCGGCACGCCGAACACCGGCAGCGGCGTCATCGCCGCCGTCATGCCGGGCAGGTGGGCGGCGCCGCCGGCGCCGGCGATGATCACCTTGTAGCCGGCCGCCTTGGCGCCTTTGGCGAAATCATAGAGGCGGTCCGGGGTGCGGTGGGCGGAGACGATCAGCCGCTTGTGCGGAATGCCCAGCGCCTCCAGCGTTTCGGCGGCGTGGCGCATCGTCGCCCAGTCGGACTGGCTGCCCATGATGATGGCGACGTCGGCGCGGTGGTCGGTCAAGCGCATGCTCCCGGCGGTAAAGGCGCGCCTTAGCGGAATTCGGGCTGGCCCGCAAGGATGGCGGCCGCCGCAGCCTAGTCCGGCCAGCGCAGGGCGCCGGATGAATCCTTTCGCGGCTGTCTCATCGCATCCGCCGGCCTGTCGGCCGCGGTGAGCACGGCGCGGAGGCGTTCGGCGACGATCTCGGCCTCGCCTGGGTGCAGGTTGCACGGGTCGAGGAAGAAATGGCCACGCTCGACTTCGTGGTTGCGCACGATGATGGGCGGCGATCCGGCCGCCAATGCCGAGGCGAGGCCGGCGGCACTGAAGCGGCTTTCGGGGGAGACGAAGATCTGCAGCCGGTCGAGCGGATTGGCGGTCGGGTCGGGAATGATGTTTGCGACGATGCCGGGTATTCCCTGCAGCGAATCCCTCCATAGATGGAGCGCCGCTTCCTCGCGTCGGCGGATGCCGGCATGGTCGCGCTTTTCCCAGGCTTCGAGCGCCGCGATGGTGCCGGCGATGCTTTCCTTGCCGACCTTCATGGCGCGGGCGACGCCGCGGTTCTGCAGATAGGCGGCGCGGACGAGATCCTTGCGGCCGGTGACGATGCCGCTGGTCGGCCCCGAAAGGAATTTGTGGCCGCTATAGACGACGATGTCGGCGCCGCGCGCCAGGAAGCTGCGCAGGTCATATTCGGAAGCCGCATCGACGATCACCGGCACGCCCCTGGCGTGGCAGATATCGCAGAATTCCTCAAGGGAAAGCATGCCGTATTGCACGGTGTGGTGCGCCACGACGTAGAGCGCCGCCGCCGTGCGCTCGTTGATAGCCTCGCGCACATGATAATCCTGCGTGACGCTGACCGTGCCGGCCGGAATGACCTTGGCGCCGGCGACGCGGATCGACTGGTCGATCGGTGCGCCGTAATTGACGATATGGCCGAGCTGGATGACGACTTCGGACTTCAGCCCTTCGGTATCGTCGGGCAGCCGTTCGATCGCCAGCAAATTGGTGCCGGTCATCGCCCCGGCGATCGCCATTGTGATGCCTGAGGCGCAGCAGGCGGTGATGAAGCCGGCCTCGCCGCCGGTGAGGCGGGCGGTGATCACGCTTGCGGCGCGCTGCAGATCGTCCATCTCCACCCATTGCGAGGCGATCTCGGCCATGGCGCTGATCGCCTCGGGAACGATGATCGAGGCGCCGAGCGTCGTCATCGTGCCGGAGACGTTGATGATCGGCCGCAGTCCCAGCCGTTCACGGATCGTGGTGTTGGAGCCGGTGTCGGAATAGGTTTTCATGTTCAGCAATCCCTTGACGGTCAGGCGGCGATCTCGACGACCGCTTCGATTTCGACGGTGATGTTTCCAGGCAGCGAGCCGACCCCGATCGCCGAGCGGGCATGGCCGCCGATCTTGTCGAAGACGCTGGCGAACAGGTCCGAGCAGCCATTGACCACTTTCGGGTGGTCGCTGAAGGTCGGCGTCGCATTGACGAAGCCGAGCAATTTGACGACGCGCACGATGCGGCCGAGATCGCCGGCGGCGGCGTGCATGACGGCGAGCAGGTTGAGGCCGGTGAGGCGGGCATGCTCATAGGCCTGCTCGACGGTGACGTCCTCGCCGACCTTGCCGGTGCACAGCGTGCCGTCGGCGCGCAGCGGCCCTTGACCCGAAAGAAAGATCAGCCGGCCGCTTTCCGCATGGGTGACGAAATTGGCGATCGGTGTCGGCGGCTCGGGCAGCGTCAGGCCGAGTTCGGCGAGCCGGATGTAAGGCGTCATGGAAGAATTCTCCTTGGGCCGGCCTGTTGTTTTACGCAATTCCCAGGGGAAAGCGCTTCGCGCTTTTCCCGGGAAAACCGCTTACACTTCTCCTGGAATTGCTTTGGGCCGCCCATGTCAGAAATGGGAGGCGCGGAAGCGCGCCAGGAAAGAGCGGAGGCGCTCATTGGTGGTCTCTTCGGCAAGGATCTCCTTCGGCGGGCCAACAGCGCTGACACCGCCATCGGCCATGAAGACAATGCGGCTCGAAGCGTCGCGGGCGAAGGCCATCTCGTGCGTGACCATCACCATGGTCATGCCGTCTTCGGCCAGGCTGCGCACAACGGCCAGCACCTCGCCGACCAATTCGGGATCGAGCGCGGAGGTGATCTCGTCGAGCAGCAGGATCTTTGGCTCCATGGCGACTGCCCGCGCTATGCCGACGCGCTGCTGCTGGCCCCCGGAGAGTTCCGCCGGCAGGCTGTCGGCCTTGTGGGCGAGGCCGACGCGGCTCAGCCAATGCTCGGCGATCTGGCGCGCCTCGGCCTTGCTCTTGCCGCGCACCTTGGTGAGGCCGAGCATGATGTTGCCGGCGGCGGTGAGGTGCGGAAACAGGTTGAAGCTCTGGAACACCATGCCGGTTTCGGCGCGCATATTGGCAAGGTCGCGCTCGCTGCGCCGCTGGCGCGCGCCGGCCTCACGAAAACCGACCTCCTTGCCGTCGATGCGGATCGAGCCTGAGTCGTAGCTTTCGAGAAAGTTGACGCAGCGCAGCAGGGTGGTCTTGCCGCTGCCGGAAGGGCCGATGACGGTGACCACCTCGCCCCTGTCCACCTTGAGGCTGACCGAGCGAAGCACCTCGACCGAACCAAAGGCTTTCGAGACCCCGGCAATGTCGAGAAGGGCAGCATTGTCGTTCGAGCTTGTGGCCATCGTGCTAGTCCCGGATGAAGGCAAAGCGCCGTTCCAGCCGCCGGCTGGCGTAGGAAAGCGCATAGTTGACGGCGAAATAGATCAAGGCGCCGAGGATGTAGAGCGGCATCGCCTCATAGGTGCGGCCGATGACCTGGTTGATCGCCTGCATCAGGTCGGTGATGCCGAGCAGCGAGACCAGGGCGCTGCCCTTGACCGCATCGGTGACGCCGTTGATCCAGGGCGGCAGGAAGCGCCGGAAGGCCTGCGGAAAGATGACGTAGGTGAGCCGCTGGCGAAAAGTCAGCCCAATGGCCATCGCCGCTTCTGACTGGCCCTTGGGAATAGAGCCGACGGCGCCCCGGAGATACTCAATGACCTGCGCCGTCTTGAACAAGGTCAGCGCCAGCACCGCCGCCGAGAAGGATTGCAGATGCAGGCCGATGGCCGGCAGGCCGTAATAGACGAAGAACATCAGCACCAGGATCGGGATGCCGCGGATGGTGTCGGAGAAGATGCGCACGGCCCAGCGCAGCGGCGCCGGGCCGTAGACCAGGCTGACGCCGAGCGCGACGCCGGCAATCAGCGACAGCACCACGACCAGCAGCGACACCCACAAGGTGATGGCGAAGCCCTGGGCGAGGAACGGTACGGCGTAGAGGATCTGGCTCAGCATGTCAGCGCGCAGCCCTGAACCGGCGTTCGACCAGCCGCAGTCCGAACAGCAGGGTGTAACCGGTCACCAGATACATCGCCGTCGTCACCAGATAGACCTCGACAATGCGGAAGGTGTTGAAGTTGATCCACTGGGCGCCGAAGGTGAGCTCGGGCACCGAGATGACCGATGCGATGGACGTGTCCTTGAACAGCGAGATGAAGGTGTTGGACAGCGCCGGCAGCGTGATGCGCAGCATGGTCGGCAGGCGCACATGAACCAGCCGCTGCCAGGGCGTCAGGCCGATGGCCTTGCCGGCATCGAGCTGGCCGCGCGGCACGGCTTCCAGGCCGGAGCGGAACACCTCGACCAGATAGGCGCCGCTATAGACCGACAGCGTCAGCACGAACGAGGTCGGCGCGTCGTAGGCGACGTCGATCACCGTCGGCAGGCCGTAGAAGACAAGATAGACGAGCAGGATCAGCGGCACGTTGCGGATGAATTCGACGTAAGCCGCAATGATGGCGCGCACCACGCGTCCGGCCGAGACATACCAGACCGCCAGCACCAGGCCGATGACGACGCCGATGGCAATCGAAATCACGGCAAGCTCGAGGCTGAGCAGAAGGCCGCCCCACAGCTTGTCGAAATGGCGCCAGATCAGGTTGAAGTTGAGCGTATAGCCCATGCGTCTCCCGCAATAACCAAGGGGATGCGAACTAGAAGGCGGAAGGGCTAACCCTTCCGCCAGCACTTGTCAGACAACCGGGAAACCGGGATGGCGGGCCGGCGGCTCTTGGCCGAAATAGTCCTTGAAGGCGGCGTCGTAGAGTGCGGTCTCATGGCCGAACATGGCGATGGTGAAGGTCTGGTTGACGAAGGTCAGCCAGTCCAGGTCGCCCTGCCTGACCGCCGCGCCGTAGAGCATCGAGTACCAGCTCTTGCCGGCATCGAAATATTTGTCGGGGTTGCGCGAGGCCAGCCAGCGCACGGTTGAAAGATCGACAGCGGCGGCATCGGCGCGTTTCGATTCCAGTGCCTGCAGCACATTGGCCTGGGTGTCGATCTGCAGCACCTGCGCCTCCGGCAGGGCGTAATGGACCGAGCTTTCGGCATCGACATTCTGCAGGATCGAGATGCGCGTCGCCGAACCGCCGGCGAGCAGCTTGTCGAAGGTCTTGTTTTCCGCCGTCGGCAGCGTCAGCAGGGCGACGCCCTCGACATAGTATGGCCTGGAGAAGTGGATCAGCTGCGAGCGCTGCGCGGTCATGGTCATGAACTGGATGGTAATGTCGACCTTGTTGGTGGTGACATTGGGGATGCGCTGCGCCGGATCCTGCATGACGAACTCGACCTTGCTCGGATCGTCGAACAGACCCTTGGCCAGGATGCGGCCCATGGTGATGTCCATGCCGACCAGCTCGCCGGCATCGTTTTCGAAATGCCATGGCGCGTTGGTGCTGCCGGTGCCGACGATCAGCTTGCCGCGGTCAAGCGCGGTGCGCAGAACGCTGTCGGATGCGGCTTGTGCCGCCGCCTTTTCGGCGCTGACAGCGGTCATCACGCCCGCCGTTGCAAGCCCGGCCCTGCCTAGTTTCAGAAAATCTCGCTTGGATGCGTCGTTCACTGCGACCTCCTGTTGTTTGAGTTCCCCTTACAGACACACGTGTCGCCGACCTGATTGTCTCTTACAATAGACACATGTATCCTATACAAGACAGATACTAACATCAGGAATCAGTTATGCAAGACAGCAATGGACTCACGGATCGGGCGGAGCTTGGTCCAGCCGGGAGCCCGACGCCCGACAAGACCTCCGGCTCGCGCGAGAAGGGCCTCAACCGGGTGCTGGAGATCCTGGACTTCCTGCATGTTACGCAGCGCGCCATCGGCATTGGCGATCTCGCCAAGGGGGTGAATGCGCCGCGCTCCACCACCTATACGCTGGTGCGTTCGCTGGTCGATGCGGGTCTCCTGGAGATGGAGGGCGACGGCAACCGGGTCTATTTCGGCAAGAAGCTCTACCTCTATGGAATGGACTATGTCAGGGGCAACGACCTGCTTAGGCGGGGCCGGCAGGAGGTCGACAATCTGTCGCGCGAGACCGGCGAGACCTCCGAATTGTGCATGCTGCAAAGCGGGCGCTATACCATCGTCCATTCCAGCCCCGGCACCAGGCCGTTCCGCATCAGCTCGGCCACCGGCCTGCAGATCCCGCTGCCATGGACGGCATCGGGGCGGCTGCTTCTGGCCGGATTGGAAAGGGCCGCCATCCAGGACATGGTCTCGGAAGACGACCTTTTGCTGCCCGACGGCCGCAGGCTGCAGTTCGACGACTTCGTTGCCGATATCGCGACGGCCAGAACGACCGGCTATTGCATCACTTCGGGGCTGGTCGACGCCTACACCAAATGCCTGGCCGCCCCTGTCTTCGCGGCCGCCGGCAAGGTCGAGGCGACGATGTGCCTGGTGGTGCCGATCGACACTTCAGCGGAGAAGACCGACGAATTGCTGACGTTGCTGCGCCATCGCGCGGCGCGGCTGTCGATAGCGGGGTGAGCAGTTAGGCCCCGAGGCCGTCGGCTAAGCGATGATGTCCGGAATGATCTTGTCTTCCAGCGCCATCAGCCGGTCCTTGAGGAAAAGCTTCTTCTTCTTCATGCGCTGGATCTGCAAGGGGTCGCAGCCCATGGCGATCATCGCATTGATGGCCGCGTCGAAATCGGCATGCTCCTGCTTCAGGCGGGAAAATTCGAGGCGGACATCGGCCTTTTCCTGGTCGGACATTCTCTACCGTCTGCATGTCTGCGGCGCCCGGCAATGGGCATGATTGGGCGGGGGCGGCATCAATTGCCGCCGGCGCGCAGCCAATATCACATATCACATTGTCGTGGAATGCTACCACGCAGCATTCGACATCGCAGCCGGATGGTGGCAGACTGTCATGGTGCCGTCACAGATGCGACCTGCGGTGGACGTGCCTTTGACGGCTGCAATCGAGGAAACCATGAAAGGGAGAACCAATCATGTCTCTTGCATCCCATCTTGATGAGTTGCAGCGGAAACACGGTGATATCGAACGCGAGATCGACGATGCGATGAACCATCCATCGGTCGACGACCTCGAAATCGTGAATCTGAAGCGACGCAAGCTGGCACTCAAGGACGAGATTGAAAAACTGAAGGCGAAACCGACGAGACACTGACGCCCTTCCAGGATTAGACGCGCCGCCTTGGCGCGTGACTATCGCTCCGGTGGCGACATGCCGCCGGAGGCCTGTTTTTGCTACTAATTCCCATACTGTTGGCCGGCGAAACCCGTCTGTGGGGTCGCCGCGCTGCTGCGATTTGGCGGCTCTGCTTGTCTGTCGCCATTGACAAGCCATCTTTGCTCCTCCACCTCATGCCCGAACCTCAGCGCTATGCGCTGATAGCTGATTGAGCGTGCGTCGACGTGGACGTGTGTCGCTCGGGTGATCAAGAGGCTGCCGGCATGACCGGGTATTTTTCCTCCCCCTTTGCGCGCCGGACATCGGTCGGCGTCGATGTCGGCGGCGTGGTCGTCGGCGGCGGCGCGCCGGTCGTCGTGCAGTCGATGACCAACACCGACACGGCCGATATCGACCAGACCGTCGCGCAGGTTGCGGCTTTGCATCGCGCTGGCTCCGAGATCGTGCGCATCACCGTCGATCGTGACGAGAGCGCCGCCGCCGTGCCGCGCATCCGCGAACGGCTCGAGCGGCTCGGCATCAATGTGCCGCTGGTCGGCGACTTCCACTATATCGGGCACAAGCTGCTGGCCGACCATCCAGCCTGCGCCGAGGCGCTGGCCAAATACCGCATCAATCCCGGCAATGTCGGCTTCAAGGACAAGAAGGACCGCCAGTTCGCAGCGATCGTCGAAATGGCGATCAGATACGACAAGCCGGTGCGCATCGGCGTCAATTGGGGGTCGCTCGATCAGGAGTTGCTCACCCGGCTGATGGACGAGAACCAGCGCCAAGGCTTTCCGCTGACGGCGCAGGAAGTAACCCGCGAAGCGATCGTGCAGTCGGCGATCCTGTCGGCCGAAATGGCCGAAGAGATAGGCCTCGCCCGCGAAAAGATCATCCTGTCGGCCAAGGTCAGCGGCGTGCAGGATTTGATCGCCGTCTACACCGAGCTTGCCACGCGTTCCAACCATGCGCTGCATCTTGGCCTCACCGAAGCCGGCATGGGCTCGAAGGGCATCGTCGCCTCGTCGGCTGCCATGGGCATCCTCTTGCAGCAAGGCATTGGCGACACCATCCGCATCTCGCTGACGCCGGAGCCGAATGGCGATCGCACTCGCGAGGTGCAGGTCTCGCAGGAACTGCTGCAGACCATGGGCTTCCGTCAGTTCGTGCCGATCGTCGCCGCTTGCCCCGGCTGCGGTCGCACGACCTCCACCGTGTTCCAGGAGCTCGCCCAGAACATCCAGGCCGATTTGCGCAAGAACATGCCGGTCTGGCGGGAGAGATATCCCGGCGTCGAGAACCTCAAGGTCGCGGTGATGGGCTGCATTGTCAACGGCCCCGGCGAATCCAAGCACGCCGATATCGGCATATCGCTGCCCGGCACCGGCGAGATGCCGACCGCACCCGTCTTCGTCGACGGCAAGAAGTCGGCGACGCTGCGCGGTCCGTCGATCGCCGCCGATTTCGAAAAAATGGTTGCCGACTATATCGAGCGGCGGTTTGGCCAGCACGGCAAAGCCGCGGCCGAATGAGCCATGCGGGGGCTGCTCAAAGCCGGTGTGATCCTGCTCTGCGGGCTGAGTGCCGGACAGGCACTTGCCGATCCACCGCAATCGCGCTCGGCGGCGAAACGATTGATCGGCCATGTCTGTGACCTGATCGAGACGCATGCCGAGCGGAACGGCCTGCCGAAGGATTACTTCGCCCGGCTGATCTGGAAAGAAAGCCGCTTCGATCCCAATGCGGTTAGCCCGGTCGGTGCCGAAGGCATCGCCCAGTTCATGCCGGGCACCGCCAAGATGCGCGGGCTGGCCGATCCTTTCGACATCGACCAGGCGATCCCGGCTTCGGCGAAATATCTCGGCGAGATGAAGCTCGCCTACGGCAATCTCGGCCTGGCGGCGGCCGCCTACAATGCCGGCGAGAACCGGGTGTCGCGCTGGCTGGGTTCGGGCGGCTTCCTGCCGATGGAGACAGAGAGCTATGTCTTCGACGTCATGGGCGAACCCGTCGACAAGTTTTCCGACAGCGCTTACGCCGGGACGGTCGAGCCGCTCGACGCGAAAACCAGCTTTGCCGTCGCCTGCCGCAAGCTGCCGGTGATCATGTCGAGAACCGTGGCGATGGCGTCGATCAATGTGAAGCCATGGGGCGTCCAGGTGGCCGGCAATTTCCGCAGGGGCGCGGCGATCAATCAGTGGCTGAGGGTCAGGAGCCGGTTTCCGGCGCTGCTTTCCGGTCGTGACCCGGTGGTCAGCCGGGTGCGCACGCCGATCGGCCGACGCGGCATCTACGCCGTCAGGATCGGCGTCGACGACCGTGCCGCCGCCAACGTCATCTGCCAGAAACTGCAAAGCGTCGGCGGCGCCTGTATCGTCGTGCGCAACCGATAGGCCGAGGGGGCGACATGACGGCCAAAATCGTCCTGCTTAATGGCGTCGGCAGCGCCGGCAAAAGCTCGATCGCCAGGGCGCTGCAAACAATCACCACCGAGCCCTTCCTGCATGTCCAGATGGATGCTTTCATCGACATGCTGCCGCCGGCGCTGCAGGATCATGCCGACGGGTTTTCCTTTGAGACCGTGCCGGAAGACGGCAAGCCGTCGGTGGTGATCAGGAGCGGGCTGGTCGGCGCGCGAGCCATGCGCGGCATGCGCCATGCCATCGCCGCCATGGCCGGGCAAGGCAACAATCTCATTGTCGACGAGGTGATCTTCAATGAAGAGATAGCGGAGTATGTCGAGTTGCTGTCGAGCTTTGACCTGCATCTGGTCGGCGTCATGGCGCCGCTGGAGGTGCTGGAAGCGCGCGAGGCCGCGCGCGCCGACAGGCTGCCGGGCCTGGCGCGCTGGCAATATGGACGCGTCCACAAGGGCATGGACTACGACCTCGAAGTCGACACCAGCCGGCTGACGCCGCTTGAATGCGCCCGTCGCATCCAGGAAAGATTCCGACTATAGTGGCCGGTGTCTTTGACACGATCGCAGCTTTTACCAATTGCCCAAAACGCAGATAGCCGTCTCTGGCCTGCAAAGTCGTGTCGATTAATATTTATGAGCCTTGCTGTAGTAAGACGGGTGGAAATTTCCGGCGAGACCTTTGGGGCCGTTAACGGGGGAACATCATGCCGGTGACAAATTTCCTTAGACGCGTCGTCGGTGAACTTGAAACGCCGCGCGCCAAACGGCCGTTCGGTTCTGGCTGGCTGTCCGGCTCGATTGGCTTGCTTGCCGGGGTCACCGCCCTGCTGATGGTCATCGTGCTGCGCTACCCGTCGCTTACATCGATGCCGGATCTGGCCCCCATCCACCAGATGCTGTTCTTCAAGCCGGTGCTCTATTTCGTCCTCATCTCCGGCTATATCCTGGCGATCCTCAGCATGACGCTGCGCAGGCAAAAGACGCTCGGCGCGGCAGCCATGTTCACTGTGCTGCTGGCGTCGCTGGTCGGCATGCTTCCGGTGCGCCATCAACTGCACATAGACGGGGTGTTCTTCGGGCTCGATTTCTTCATCCTGAACGCCTTGTTCATGGGTGTGCTGTTCGTCCCGCTCGAACGTCTTTTCGCGCGCAACAAGGATCAGACCGTGTTCCGCGACGAATGGCGCGAGGACCTGTTCTACTATCTGGTCTCATCGCTGCTGGTGCAGATTTTGACCTACCTGACCTTGGCGCCGTCCAACTTCGTCAATGCGCAGGGCGCCCTTGGTTCGGTGCGCGCCTGGGTCCACGACTTGCCGTGGCTGGTGCAACTGCTGGCGGTAATGTTCCTGACCGACCTTGCCCAGTATTGGGTGCATCGGGCCTTTCATCGCATTCCCTGGCTGTGGAAGTTCCATGCCGTGCACCATTCCGCCAAGTCGATGGACTGGATTGCCGGTGCGCGCATGCATTTCCTGGAAATTATCGTGCTGCGCAGCCTGACGGCCACCCCGATGTTCGTGCTGGGGTTCGATGAATCGGCTATCCAGACGTATATATTGATCGTCTACGTCTATTCGTCTTTCATCCATTCCAACATCGGAACCAGTTTCGGTCCAGTCGAAAAGGTGCTGGTGTCGCCGCGTTACCACCACTGGCATCACGGCCTCGAGAAAGAAGCGATCGACGTAAACTTCGCCATCCATTTCCCGCTGCTCGACCGGCTGTTCGGTACCCACCATATGCCTGAAGGACGCTGGCCGAACGGCTACGGCATTCACGGACATCCCGTTCCGAACGGATACTGGCAGCAATTCCTCTATCCCTTCCGGCGCGGCTAGACTGGATCCATTAGCGAAGCGCGCGTGTCACCGCGCCTGGCGAGGTAGCCCAATCCATGACAAGCGACAGAGCCCCCAGATGCGTGACGGCTACATAATCTGCGGCACGCCGAGAACCGGAAGCACATTGCTGTGCGGTCTGCTGGCATCGATGAAAACAGCCGGCGATCCGCACTCCTTCTATAGGCGGGAGGACAAGGCGGAATGGGCCGAAGAGTGGAAATTGCCGCATCCCGAGACGATGAGCGCGCATGACTTCGATGTCGCCTACCTCAAGGCGGCAATCAGCGCGGGAAAGGGCGGAACGGCCGTCTTCGGCTTGCGCCTGATGCGGGAGAACCTGGGTGAACTCTCGGCCATCCTCGACCGGATCTACCCAGACCTGCCATCGGACAAAGCACGCTTTGAAAAGGCCTTCGGGCGGGTCCTCTACATCCATCTTTCGCGCGAAAACAAGCTGGCGCAGGCGGTGTCGCTGATCAAGGCCGAGCAGACCGGGCTTTGGCACATCGCGCCCGACGGAACCGAGATCGAACGAGTCGCACCGCCGCAGGAACCCCGCTACGATTTCAAGCGGATCCAGCGCGAGCTTGCCGAACTCGAAGCCTATGACGCGGCATGGAACGTCTGGTTCGCGGAGCAGGGGATCGTCCCGCTGCGAATCGGCTATGAGCGCCTGTCAGCCGATCCGGCAGCGGCATTGGCATCCATCTGCGAGGCCCTGGGTGTTCCGGCGCCGAATGCCGCCGACATAAAGCCTGGCGTCGCCAAGCTCTCGGACGAGATTAGTCTGGACTGGATGCGCCGCTATCGTCTGGACGCGGCGATTTGATCAAGCCTCTTTACCGCGACCGTTTCGCTGAGCCATGTGCCGATCTTGCTGCCGAGGCGGTCGGGCGACACCGGCTTGGGCAGATAGTCGTCCATTCCGGACTCGATACATTTGTCGCGGTCGCCCTTCAGTGCGTGCGCGGTGACGCCGATGATTGGTGTGTGATTGCCACTCGCTGCCTCCGCCGCCCGGATGGCGCGGGTCGCCTCGTAGCCGTTCATCTCCGGCATGGAGACGTCCATGAGGATCAGCTTCGGCCGCAGCGCCCGGTACATCTCGACGGCCGTGCGGCCATTGCTGGCGATGCGGTAGCTGAGGCCAAGCCCATTGAGGATCTGGCCGAAGACCAGCTGGTTCACGTCATTGTCCTCGGCGATCAGAATATCGATCGGGCCGTTTGGCGTGGCGATCGATTCAGGCACTGTGGCCGCCGGAATTGCCGGGCCGCGAATGACGGTGAAGGCGGGTGGCGTCACGGGTGCCGCCTGCGTGACAACCGGCTCGCGAACGAACTGGGCCTTGCCGATCTGGGCCCGCGCTTTCTGGATGGCCGAGATGACGGTGCCGAGCAGGATGGCCGAGCGCGCCGGCTTGGTGAGATGCGCGGCGATGCCGAAATCGATGACCATCTTGCCGAAATCGACCTGATCGACCGAGGTCAGCAGCACCACCGGGATGGCGGAGAGACGGCTGTCGGCGGAAATCGCCTTGGCGACATCGGCGCCGTTCATGCCGGGCATCTGGTAGTCGAGAATGATGCAGTCGACCGCAGCACCGAGCTGGCTGGCCCGGTCTAGAAAGGCGAGGCCGACGGCGCCGCTTTCGGCGGCCGCGCAGTCGAAGCTCCAGCTTCTGAGCTGTTCCAGCAAGATCTCGCGGTTCACCGGGTTGTCGTCGATGACCAGCACGCGGGCGCCGGTGACATCGACCGGCACGACCTCGTTGCGCGTGTCCTGCTGATGCGCCGGCAGCGGCACGGCGAACCAGAACACCGAGCCGCGGCCGATCTCGCTTTCGACGCCGATCTTGCCGCCCATCAGGTCGATGAGGCGGGCGGCGATGGCAAGGCCGAGGCCGGTGCCTTCATGGCGGCGCGTCGACGAGCCGTCGACCTGCGCGAATTTCTCGAACACGTTCTCGAGCTTCTCGGCAGGAATGCCGATGCCTGTGTCCTCGACGCGGACCTTGAGCTGGACCATGCCGTCGACCACCTCGCCGCCGACATCGATCAGCACATGGCCCTTCTCGGTGAACTTCACCGCATTGCCGAGCAGATTGGTGACGATCTGACGGAACCGTCCGGCATCGCCGACGACATGGGCAGGCAGGCGCGGGTCGACACGCACGATCAGCTCGAGGTTCTTTTCGGCGACGCGCGCCGACACCAGTGTGGCCACGTCCTCGACCGCTTCGGCAAGCCGGAAGGGTGCAGGATCAAGCGTCAGCTGACCGGCATTGATCTTGGAGAAATCGAGGATGTCGTTGATGATGGTGAGCAGCGCATTGCCGGACTTGACGATGACTTCGGTGAAGGTCTTCTGGCGTGCGTTAAGCTCGGTCTTGGCGAGCAGTTCGGCCATGCCCAGCACGCCATTCATCGGCGTGCGGATCTCATGGCTCATATTGGCCAGGAATTCCGATTTGGCGCGGTCGGCCGCTTCGGCCTTGAACAAGGATGCGGCGGATTCGGTGAAGGCGCGGCGGATCGCCTTTTCCATCGGCCGGAAGATCCAGAGGGCGACGATGGCAAGAACCGCGAACAGAAGGCCGCTCGCCCAAAACAGCAGCCTGTCGCTGGAGGCGTCGGCCAGATGGCGTTCGCCATCCATGGCGGTACGCACACGCACCAGCATCGGCTGGACGAACAGGTCGTTCTGGTTGAGGATTTCGCGCGAGCTCCATTCGTCGGTCTGTTGCGCCGCCGACATCAGGTTGAAGTTGCGCACGATGTCACGCGACGACCAGAACAGGTCGCCGTTGACGGCGGCCGACGAGAGTTCGTCCAGCGTTTTGGCCGACAGGCTCGGCTTGATGGCGGCCAACTCCGCGGACAGTGTTTCGATCTCGCCGGTCAGGCGTTGCGAATGGCCGCGCGCGGCGGCGGCAAGGCCGTCTCGGGTTTCGGTGCGCCAGGCCGTGCTGGCGGTTTCGGCAAAGCTGGAGGCGTTGCGCAGGTCGCGGGTGAAGACGACGAGATTGCTGCTCAGCGCGTCGATGTCGTGGCGGAAGGAATTGACGCGATTGAGCGCAAACATCACCGCGGTGGAAGCCAGCGCAAAGATGAGCAATCCCGAGATGTAGCGGATCCGGATCGAGCGGATGAAGAAAGAATATTCCGGCATGCGCAACCCCAACACATACGCATCATTTTAACGGTCGGGATTACGCTTGATTTACATTAAAATTCCGTTCGCGCTTGGCGGGCCGTCAAGATCCTGGCTGCACGTGCCCGGAGTTGGCGCCATAGAGGGTGGCATCGCATTCGCGCATCATGCGCAGTGCTTCTTCCTCGGTCAGGCCAAACTTGCGCATCATGCTCCGGATTTCGGGGCCTACAGCTATCTCCACCGGTCTTGCCGCCTGGCGGGTCTTCCTGGCCTTTTTCTTGGACATCAGTTCGTTTCCCGTCTTGACCGGCACATGTTTCGCATCAGCCCTGGCCCGGCCTCACCGTGCTGCGCCAGACCATGGGCGCATGGCAGATCAGACGGCTGCCAGCCTCCTCCCGCGCGCCGGTCGCGAGCCGCACGGCGCGCCTGGCGATCTCCTCGATCGGCGGCGAGAACGTCGTCAGCCGGTAAGAGGCCCAGTCGGCCTGTTCAATGTCGTCAAAGCCGATGACGCAGAGATCGCGGGGTACGCTGATGCCGAACTCGTGGCGGGCCGCATCGAGAAAGCCGCACGCAATCAGGTCGGTCACGCAGAACGCCGCATCCGGTCGCTGCCGGCCGGAAAAGAGCCGCCTGGCGCCATCGGCTCCGGTGGCATAGCCGGTGCGGCCCTCGCGCCACACGGTCACCTCCAGCCCTTCCTTCTGCGCGGCGGTAAGGAAGGCGGTTTCGCGGGAGAGCAGGCTGGGCGTGCCGGCAGCCGAGGTCACCAAAGCGGGGCGGGTACAGCCGGCCCGGATGAAGGCATGCAGCGCTGCCTCTGCGGCTGCAGCGTTGTCGACACCGATATTGTGCGGGCCGTCGAAGCGGTCATCGCGATTGATCAGCACCAGCCGCTGGCCGTTCTCAAGACAGGTGCGGATCAGCAACTGCGGCGGCGAGCCGGACAGAACGATGCTCGCATCGGCGCGATAGTTCAGCGTGTTGCGCAGCGCCTGGTCGACATGGTGGCTGGGGCCGGAGGTGTTGAACACCATGGCCATTTTGCCGGCGTCCCGCAGATGTTGGGTCAGCGCCTTCTGCAGGCGGGCATGATAGGGCGTGTCGCCATCGGCAACGATGAGGCAGACGATGCCGGTCGAAGCCCGCATCAGGCCGCGAGCCAGATGGTTGACGTGATAGCCGAGTTGCTCGGCCGCCAGCATCACCCGTTCGCGGGTTTCCCCGGAAACGGAAGCGCCGGGCGTGAAGGTACGTGACACGGCCGAGCGCGAAACCCCGGCGAGGTCGGCAACCTGCTGGGCGCTGGAAAAACCGGTGCGGATTCTCGGAACCGTCAAGCGAACACTCTCGCTGCTGTTTTCGTGATTCTTTGCACGCCCGTGCAATGTAATGCAACTCTTCTGCCATTGCCACCCACCGCACTTGACAGGCATGGCGGAATGCAACAGCTTTGCACAGCCGTGCAATACAAGCCGGCTCAAGAGTGGCATCGGAGGAATACCCTGTCCATTTCGCCGAAGACGGCATTGAGGGCGCGACTGTCCGGACCGGCTGCATGAGCAGGGCGGCGGCGCATCCGAAGGCGGACCGGCTGTCCGAGGCCGAGATGGACAGGCGTGCCGAGGTCTGCCGGAAACTGCTTGTCACGGCCGGGCAACTGGCGATGGAAGGCTATGCCCGGCAGGGCGCCGTCCAGCCGGTGGCGATGAAAGGCCCGCAGGATTTTCTCACTGAAACCGACGGCAAGGTCGAGGAGCACATCCGCGCGACGCTGGCAGAGGCTTTTCCGCAGGACGGGTTTTTGGGCGAGGAAGGCGGTGGCATGGGCTCTGCCCGCATGTGGGTCGTCGACCCCATCGACGGCACCGCCAATTTCATGCGCGGTATTCCGCATTTCTGCATTTCGATAGCTTTCGTCGAGAACGGCCGCAGCGAGATCGGCGGCATTGCCAATCCGGCCATCGGCGAAACGTACTTTGCCCGTCGCGGGCAGGGCGCGACGCGCAATGGCGCGCCGATCCATGTGTCGCCGACGCAAGCGTTCGACCGCGCCTTTGTCGAGTTCGGCTGGTCGCCCAGGATTCCCAATCGCGACTATCTGGACAAGGTGAGCCTTGTCTGGGCACTCGGCGCCAATGTGCGGCGCTCCGGCTCCGGAGCGCTTGGGCTGGCCTATGTGGCCGACGGCCGCTCGGATGCCTATGCCGAGCTGCACATCAATTCGTGGGACTGCCTGGCCGGATTGCTGCTGGTGGAGGAGGCCGGCGGCCGTGTGAACCGGTTCCTCGACGGCGACGGCATGGCGAAGGGCAATCCCGTGCTAGCGGCAGCACCCGGCGTTGCGGCGACATTGTCCCAGGTGATCGGAGTGCCGCTCGACGACGGGTAGATCGTTTCCAGTGAGAAGACAGGGAGGAATATCGATGAAGACATTTGACAGTAAGCAAGGCTTGCGCGCCGCCTGGCTTGGCCTTGGCGCGGCGCTGGCCATGTTCGGATTGGCGAGTGCCGCCCAGGCGGCCGACCGCAGCCTCACAATGTATTGCGCCGTCGACGAGGCCTGGTGCCGGGCGATGGCGACCACCTACCAGAAGGAGACGGGCGTCAGCGTCGACATGACCCGCATGAGCGCCGGCGAAATCTACGCCCGCCTCCGGGCCGAGAAGGACAATCCGCAAGCCGATATCTGGTGGGGCGGCACCGGCGACCCGCATCTGCAGGCGGCGGAAGAGGGCCTCACCCAGGAATACAAGTCGCCGCAACTGGCAAACTTGCGCGACTGGGCGCTGAAGCAGGCCGACAGGTCGAAGAACCGCACGGTCGGCATTTATCTCGGTGCGCTCGGTTACGGCTATAATGAGGAAGATCTGAAGCAGCGCGGGCTGACCGCGCCGGCGTGCTGGGCCGATCTGGTCAAGCCGGAATTCCAGGGCGAGATCGAGATGGCCGACCCGAATTCATCGGGCACGGCCTGGACCATGCTTGCCACGATCGTCCAGCTGATGGGCGAGGACAAGGCATTCGACTATCTCAAGCAGCTCAACAAGAACATCGCCGAATACACCAAGGCAGGGGCCGCGCCGGCACTCGCCGTCGGCAAGGGCGAGACGCTGATCGGCATCTCCTTCCAGCACGACGTCATCAACGCGGCCAAGCAGAACCCGGCGGTGAAGGTGGTTTCGCCTTGCGAGGGCACCGGCTTCGAGATCGGCTCGATGAGCATCGTGACGGGCGCCAAGCATGTCGAAGAGGCGCAGAAATTCTACGACTGGGCGCTGAGCCCGGACGCGCAGAAGCTCGCGGCGCCGAACGGCAGCTTCCAGATCCCGTCGAACACCGCCACGCCGGTGCCGCCCGAGGCGCCGGACCTCTCGAAGATCAAGCTGATCGACTACGACTTCGCCAAATACGGCTCGTCGGCCGAACGCAAGCGACTGTTGAAGAAGTTCACCGACGAGGTCCGCAATGGCGGCTGAGCGCGTTCTTTTGCGCTCACTCTAGCATCTGATCGCCGGCGGGCCATTGCGGCACCCGGGGGACCCGAACGTGGGGTTTTTCCACTAAGCGCGGCCACGGCAAGATCAATT
>NZ_JAMYPB010000073.1:0-19886 GCF_040320135.1 Mesorhizobium sp. M0772
CGCCGGGGGGTTTCGGGGCGGTCGTCGCTGTTTTCGCCAATCACCAAAGTTGCAGAAAGGGCGCCACGATGAAGCTGCCAATCTCCCTCCTTGCGGGGGAGATGGCCGGCAGGCCAGAGGGGGGTGCCTCGCGCCGCCATTTCGTATTACCAAGGCACCACCGTAATCTCCGGCCAGCACGCCTTCGCCCTTGCCCCCTTCGCTTCGTGCGTGCGCCTGTTATCCATCAGCCGGTTGGGCGTGATGCGAAACGCGAAGAGGTCATCCAGCCCGAACGGCGCCACGACCTCAAGCTGCCCATCGGCATCGTATCGCACCCCGACCGCATGCGTCTTCGAGGCGAAATAGCTCACCGACTCGCTGGAACTCGTATAGCGCGGGCAGGGCTGGCCGAATTTCTGCGGATACCACAGATGCACCCGTGCCTGGTTGCGCACCTCGGCCGGCAGAGCCAGCCCCTCGAAATGCTGCGCGGCTCGACGGATGACCGCGTCCTCGGCCTCGTAGGACAGGTCGCTGTCATCGAAGTAGAAGAGATCGACATCCTTGATGCCGTAGCCCGGCGGCTTGCCGGTCAGGTGGTTCCAGACGCTGTTGTAGAGCGCGCCGGACACCACCAGGCAGTCCGGCAACGCCAGCGTGCGGGCCCGCTCCAGCGCGTCGCTGACGAGCGCATCCGCCAACACCATGGCGAGAAACGCTTCGCGCTGGGCTTCGAACGGCAGACCGGAATAGCGCAGATGGTCCATCGCCCTTTGGAGAGCGATTCGCAACTGCCGGCAATCCTCAGAAGCAATTCCAGGAAAAGTCTGTAGCGGTTTTACTGGGAAAGCGCGCCGCGCTTTCCTAAGACGCGCTTTCCCTAAGAATTGCGTGAAGTCGAAATACGTAGGGCGGCGTTAGCCGCTCTACGTTCTCAGCATGCCGCCCGTTTGCTTGCCAACATTGTCGACGATGCGCTTGGCCAGCGCCTCGAAATCCTCGTCGGTGAGCGTCTTTTCAACCGGCTGGATAGATACTTCGATGGCAACCGACTTCTTGGCGGTCCCGAGAGATGCCCCCTCGAACACATCGAACACCGAAACGCCGGTGACCAGCTTCTTGTCGGCGGCGAGCGCCGCGCGCACCAGCGCGCCGGCCTCCACCGTCTTGTCGACGACGAAAGCAAAGTCGCGCTTCACCGCCTGGAAGGCGGACAGCTCCAGCTTTGGCTTGGTTTTCGTCGGCTTGGCCTTCGGCTCGGGCACGGCGTCGATATAGACCTCGAAACCGCAGATCGGTCCGGAAACGTCCAACCCCTCCAGCGTCTTCGGGTGGAACTCGCCGAAGGTGCCGAGCACTGTCTTCGGGCCGAGCTTGATCGTGCCGGAGCGGCCGGGATGATACCAGGCCGGACCGCCTGGCTCGATCTGCAGCCTGTCGACCGGCGCGCCGCAGGCTTCCAGCGCTGCAATCGCGTCGGCTTTGGCGTCGAACACGCCGACCGGACCGGAATTGCCGGCCCAACTGCGGCCGGAACCGTCGAGCTTGGCGGTGCCGCGGCGCACACCGGCGGCAACGCGCCGCTGCTGGTCGGGGCCGTCGCCCTCATAGGTACCGGAGACCTCGAACAGCGCGACATCGCCGATCCCCTTGTCGGCATTGCGCTGCGCGGCGACGATCAGGCCGGGCAACAACGAGGGCCGCATATCGGACATGTCGGCTGCAATCGGATTAGCGAGCTTCAGCGCCGCCTGGCCGCCGCCGAACAGTTCGGCGTGTTTGGCCGGGATGAACGACCAGGTGAGAACCTCCAGCATGCCCCGCACGGCGAGCGAGCGCTTAGCAATGCGGGTGCGCACCTGCAGCGTCGTCAGGATCTTGGAATTGACCGCGTCATGAGCGCCGAGCGGCTGCGGCGCGATGTTGTCGACGCCGTGAATGCGCATGACTTCCTCGACCAGGTCGGCTTTGCCATCGACATCGGGCCGCCAGGACGGCACCGCCACATCGACGATGTCGTCCGAGCCCTGCGGCTCGAAGCCGAGGCGCGAAAGGATGTCGAGGCTTTCCGCCTTCGGCACTTCGGTGCCGGTCAGCCGCTTTACTTCCGAGATCGGGAAGGAAACGATCTTAGGCTTGTAGCCGGCATAGCCAATGACCTCGGTTTCCGTCGGCTCGCCGCCGCAGAACTCCAGCACAAGCTTTGTCGCCAGCTCGACGCCGGGCACCATGAATTCTGGGTCGACGCCACGCTCGAAGCGGTAACGGGCATCGGTGATGATGCCGAGCGTACGGCCAGTGCGGGCCGTGGTGATCGGATCCCAAAGACCGGATTCGATCAGCACGTCCGTGGTGCTCTCGTCGCAGCCGGAATGCTCGCCGCCCATGACACCGGCGATCGATTCGACGCCATTATCATCGGCGATCACGCACATCTGCGGCGTCAGCGTGTATTCGCGCCCGTCGAGCGCCAGCACCTTCTCGCCGTCGCGTGCGCGGCGCACGACGAGATTGCCGGCGACCTTCTTGGCATCGAACACATGCAGCGGCCGGCCACGGTCGAAGGTGACGTAGTTGGTGATGTCGACCAGCGCGCTGATCGGGCGCAAGCCGATGGCGATCAGCCTTTGCTGCAGCCATTTCGGCGACGGCCCGTTCTTCACGCCTTTCACCAGGCGCAGCGCGAAACCGGGGCAGAGCTCCGGCGCCTCGATGGTCACCTTGACCGGCGTTTCACCTTTGCCAGGGACCGCTTCGACTGGCGCGGTCTTGAGCCGGCCAAGCCCGCTTGCCGCCAGGTCCCGGGCGACGCCATAAATGCTGGTCGCATCCGGCCGGTTCGGCGTCAGGTTGATCTCGATCACCGGATCGTCGAGATGCGCGTAAGCCGCGAAGCTGGTGCCGACAGGCGCATCGGCCGGCAAGTCGATGATGCCA
Organism: Mesorhizobium sp. M0772; assembly: GCF_040320135.1. Lineage (NCBI taxonomy): Bacteria > Pseudomonadati > Pseudomonadota > Alphaproteobacteria > Hyphomicrobiales > Phyllobacteriaceae > Mesorhizobium > Mesorhizobium sp. M0772. Next base: position 2,920 of record NZ_JAMYPB010000073.1, read on the forward strand.
TTATGTTCGTCGGACAGCTCCAGCTCGCGCTCGGAGCACATCATGCCATGGCTCTCGACGCCGCGGATCTTGCCGACGGTCAGCGTCACGTCGATACCGGGCACATAGGCGCCGGGCGCGGCGAAGGCGCCGATCAGGCCGGCGCGGGCATTCGGCGCACCGCACACCACCTGGACAGGGGCCGCGCCATTGCCGGTGTCGACGGTCAGCACCCGCAGCCGGTCGGCGTCGGGATGCTGCACGGCGGTCAGCACCTTGGCGATGACGAAGGGCTTCAGGCTGGCCTTGTCGTCGACATGCTCGACTTCGAGGCCGATCGAGGTCAGCCGCTCGACGATTTCGTCGAGCGTGGCGTCGGTCTCCAGATGATCCTTGAGCCAGGAGAGGGTGAGTTTCATCACTGTGTTCCGTTTTGTCTGTACCCGCCCGGACCTTGTCCATCGGGTCGGGGCACGCTGGTCTTCAAATGGCGCGGCAGGTCGTCGGGCATATGCAGGAAAGGCAGTTGCTCGCGCACATAGGCATGGTGCGTCGGCCGGAAACAGGCCGGCATGTCCATGGCGCCGAGCATGAAGTAGATGTGGTCTTCCAACCGCTCATCGACATAGGCGATCGGCGAACCGCAAATGCCGCAGAACGAGCGTGTAACCGGGCCGTTCTCGTACATTTTCAGCGCCTTGCCGGTGAAAGCCACCTGCTCGGTAAGGAAGCCGACAAAGGCCGACACCGGCGCGCCGCTGGCGCGCCGGCAATCGCCGCAATGGCAATAGCTGACATGGTGCGGTTCGACCGAGGCCTCGAACCGTACCGCGCCGCAGCGGCAGCCACCGGCGTGCGGCGCCGTCATGCGGAAAGACCTCCGAACAGCGTCGGCATGTCGAGCGGCCGGAAACCGTAATGCGACAGCCAGCGCACATCGGCGTCGAAGAAGGCGCGCAGGTCCGGCATGCCGTATTTCAGCATGGCGATGCGGTCGATTCCCATGCCCCAGGCAAAGCCCTGATATTCGTCGGGATCGAGCCCGCCGGCGCGCAGCACATTGGGGTGGACCATGCCGCAGCCGAGGATCTCCATCCAGTCGGAGCCTTCGCCGAAGCGCACTTCGCCGGGCCGCGAGCGGTCGCATTGGATGTCGACCTCGAGGCTTGGCTCGGTGAACGGGAAGAACGACGGCCGGAAGCGCATCTTGACCTGCGGCACCTCGAAGAAAGCCTTGCAGAATTCTTCCAGCACCCACTTCATGTTGGCGACATTGGCCGATTTGTCGATCACCAGCCCCTCGACCTGATGGAACATCGGCGAGTGGGTAGCGTCGGAATCCTGCCGGTAGGTCTTGCCGGGAATGACGATGCGGATCGGCGGCTTCTGCTTCTCCATGGTGCGGATCTGTACCGGCGAGGTGTGCGTGCGCAACAGCTTGCGCTCGCCCTTTTCGTCCGGCTGGAAAAAGAAGGTATCGTGCATCTCGCGCGCCGGATGCCCTTCGGGGAAATTCAGCGCGGTGAAATTGTAATAGTCGCTCTCGACATCGGGACCTTCTGCGATGGCAAAGCCGAGATCGCCGAAGATCGCCGCGATCTCGTCGATGACCTGGCTGATCGGATGGATGCGGCCGCGCTCGGCCGGCGATTGCCGCACCGGCAGCGTCACGTCGACCGTCTCGGCGGCAAGGCGCGCCGTGACGGCCACATCCTTCAGCTCGGCCTTGCGTGTCGTCAGCGCTTCGGTGACGCGGTTCTTCAGGCCGTTGATCGCGGGGCCCTTGACCTGGCGCTCCTCGGCGCTCATCGCGCCCAGTGTCTTCAGCAATTCCGAGATCGACCCCTTTTTGCCGAGAGCCGCGACGCGCACGGCTTCGATAGCGGCCTCATCGGCGGCCGACGCGACGTCGGCCATCAGGGAGTTTTCGAGAGTATCCAAGCCGGTAGCTATGTCGTTCACGGTCAAACTCGCTGTTTTGGGAGTCAACTTTGAGGTGAAAGTCACTTTCAAGTTGAAAGTTCAGCCATAAGAAAAACCCGCGCCAGCCGTGCCAGCGCGGGTTCCCCAATCAGAATTGCGAATGCTGGGAAGCGCTGGGCTCGGAGCCCGATCGCTCCTCGCTAAATTTCCCTGAGCATGATGTTGTCCAAAAAGTCAGAAACTTTTTGGCATCATGCTTTAGGCGACAGCGCTTTCAAAAGCATTCGGGGTGGTGTTCTTCAGATATTCGAGCGCGACCTTGGCCTTGGCCACGAGTGCGGCGAACGCCTGCGGTTCATGGATGGCCATGTCGGACAGGATCTTGCGATCGATCTCGATACCGGACTTGTTGAGGCCGTCGATGAAGCGGCCATAGGTCAGGCCATGCTCGTGCGTCGCGGCGTTGATGCGCTGGATCCACAGCGCGCGGAACGAGCGCTTGCGGTTCTTGCGGTCGCGATACGCATACTGCATCGACTTTTCGACCGCCTGCTTGGCGATGCGAATGGTGTTCTTGCGGCGGCCGTAGAAGCCTTTCGCGGCTTTCAGGACCTTCTTGTGCTTGGCGTGCGAGGTGACGCCTCTTTTTACGCGTGCCATGTCATGATCTCCTTAAACGCTGTTCCTGAAACCGAATGCTCAGAGGCCGTTCGGCAGAAAATTCTTGATGACCTTCTTGCCATCCGGTTCAGCCAGAACCATCGTGCCGCGGGCATTTCGAATGAACTTGTTGGAACGCTTGATCATACCGTGACGCTTGCCGGCCGCAGCCGACAGGACTTTACCCGTACCTGTGATCTTGAACCGCTTCTTGGCGGCCGATTTGGTCTTCATCTTGGGCATTTTGCTACTCCGTATTGGTGGCGCACAATCGCGCTTCTTGTTCGCTTCGGGCGGACCAAAAGCCCGAAAAGCAAATGAAACCGCCACGGCATGCCCTGCCGGGCGGTTTTCTTGGAACGGCGGTCCTATACGTCAAAGCGGGCTGGCGCGCAACACCCGGGCGGCTGCGACGCTCTGTCCGCGATCAGGGCAGCCTAAACAGCACCGGCAGAATGCCCGATTGCTGGGCGCCATCGATGGTCTCGAACACCGGCAACGCCACCAGAAACACCAGCCCGTCGAGCAAGGTGGTCAGCAAGAGGCGCGGCTTGAAGCTGCCGGTGTCGCCTTCCTGGTAGAGCGACAGCTGGGGGAAGAAACGCGGCACCCGCGCCAGATAGGCTGTGTAGGGCGCGCCGAGAACCTCCTTGAGATACCGTTCCTCGCGCAGGATGACGATGTGGAAGGCGCCGGCGCACAACAGCGCAAACAGGACGATGCCGGAGAACGAGCCGATCTGCGCCCCGACGCCGGCGGCGGCAACGGTCGAGAACACGTAGAGAGGATTGCGGGTGATGGAATAGGGTCCGCCGGTGACCACTTCGGAGGATTTGCGCCCCCCGATATAGAGTGTCGACCACAAGCGGCCGACGACGCCAAGGAAGATCAGCAGCACGCCGACCATCTCGATCGTTTCATGCACCGGGGTATCGGGCGGGAAGGTCGACTGGCCGAACAGCAGTGCCGCAAACAGCACCACCACCAGCACCGCAAGCACCATGCGGCGCATGTGCTGGTAGCCGCCCAGCTCCTTGATGGGCGCAGGGTTGATTTCATTGGCCATGTCGGGAATCCGATCGTCGAGAAGCTTTGCCGGCGATCGCGGCGTCTGGACAGGAGAATCGGCGTCCCGCCGATCGCCGGGACGCCATGAGACAGGATTCAGGCGGATTTAGAGCGCAACGCCCGAACTGATCTAGCGCGGGGCCAGCACCATCATCATCTGGCGGCCTTCCAGCTTCGGCTCGGCTTCGACCTTGGCGATGGTAGCCGTCTCCTCGCGCACCTTGTTCAGGAGCTGCATGCCGAGTTCCATATGCGCCATCTCGCGGCCGCGGAAGCGCAGCGTCAGCTTGACCTTGTCACCTTCCTCGAAGAAGCGCCGCACGGCCTTCATCTTGGTTTCGTAGTCATGGCTGTCGATGTTCGGGCGCATCTTGATCTCCTTGATCTCGATGACCTTCTGGTTCTTGCGCGCCTCGGCCGCCTTCTTCTGGTTGGCGTATTTCAATTTGCCGAGATCGAGGATTTTGACGACAGGCGGCACCGCATTGGGCGAGATCTCGACCAGATCGAGCCCTGCCTCTTCGGCGAGCAGCAATGCGTCGTTGATGGAAATATCGCCGCGGTTCTGGCCATCGGCGTCGATCAGCTGGACCCGGGGAACCCGGATATCACGGTTGGAGCGCGGGCCATCCTTGGTGGGCGCCGCTGCTTTGAAAGGTCTGCGAATGGTCGTGGTCTCCTTGGCCGTTTCGTTCAGGGTTTCAATCTAGAAATGTTCGGGACGCGCCAATGTGGTGAGCGCGCGGGCGGAGTCAATAGCACAGCGCTGACAGAAAATCACCCTGATCGCAGGCCTGCACCAAACAAAGGATGTCGCGAGCACTTTCCGCCTCGCCTGTGCCTGTGTCAAAAGACCGGCGAGTAAAATCAGGCTCCCGCAATCAGGCCCCCAGAACCAGGATTGATCCACAGCCATGACCGCGACCACCCCAACCCTACTGGATGTCGACGGCATCGATATCGCGGTTCGCCATTCCTCGGGCGCAACGCCCGGCATCGTCTGGCTCGGCGGCTATAAATCCGACATGCTGGGCACGAAGGCGCAGACGCTGTCGGATTGGGCGGCAAGGGAAGGCCGCGCGTATCTGCGCCACGATTATTCCGGCCATGGCGAATCCGGCGGCGCCTTTGCCGACGGCACCATTTCGAAATGGCTTGGCGAGAGCCTCGCCGTCTTCCGGCGTTTCACCGAGGGCAAGCAAATCCTGGTCGGCTCGTCGATGGGCGCCTGGATCGCGCTGCGCATGGTGCAGGAACTGCGCAAGGCGGGCGACAGCAATGTGGTTGGCCTGGTGCTGCTCGCGCCGGCGCCGGATTTCACCGCCGAGCTGGTCGAGCCGGCTCTGACGGAGGAACAGAGGCGCGACCTCCGGGAGAAAGGCTTTTTCGAAGAACCTTCGGACTATTCCGCCGAGCCTTACATCTACACAAGCGCGCTGATCGAGGACGGCAGGGCGAACCGGGTCATGACCGGGCCGATCGATACCCATTGCCCCGTCCACATCCTGCAGGGCCTGGCCGATGCCGATGTGCCGGCAAGCCATGCGCTGAAGCTGGTCTCGCTGCTGCCGGCCGACGACGTCACCTTGTCGCTCATTCCCGACGGCGACCACCGCCTGTCGCGGCCGCAGGATCTCGACATGCTGCTGAGGGCGGTGGGCGACATGGTTCAGCGGGCGGGGTAGGCGAGAATGCGCATTTCCATCCCGATATCCGCCTTTGTCGCGGCAATCGTCGGCTTCGGCGGCACGCTGGCCGTCGTCATTGCCGCCGCCAAGGCGGTTGGCGCCACGCAAGCCGAAACCGCGAGCTGGGTGACGGCAGTGTGCGTGGCGATGGCGATCGAATGCTTGTGGCTGTCCTGGCGCACGAAAATACCCATCATCACCGCCTGGTCGACACCGGGCCTGGCGCTGATGGCGGCATCGAGCGGGTTTACCATGGCTGATGCGGTCGGCGCCTTCATCGTCACCAGCTTGATGTTGATCGCCACCGGCCTGTTCAAGCCGCTGACCCAGCTGATATCAAGGATACCGGCGTCAGTCGCGTCCGGCATGCTGGCGGGCATCGTCGTCACCTTCGCGCTCAATGCCGTCAAGACCATTCCGGTCGATCCCTGGCTGATCCTGCCGCTGATCGCGGCCTTCTTCGTCATTCGCCTGTTCAACCCGGCGCTGTCGGTGCTGGCGGTGCTGATCGGCGGCGGCATCGCCGCATTCCTGACAGGCCGCGTCGGCGGACTGCCGGCGCCGGAACTGTCGACGCTGACGCTGATTGCCCCGCATTTCAGCGCCGCAGCTGTCATCGGCCTGGCGCTGCCGCTCTACCTCGTCACCATGGCGTCGCAGAACCTGTCGGGTCTCGCCGTCTTGCGCGCCGCCGGCTATCACCCCGAACCCGGCCCGCTGATCGGCGTCACCGGCCTGTTCTCGCTGCTGTCGGCGCCGTTTGGCGGCTCGACCACCAATCTGGCGGCTATCTCTGCGGCGATCTGCACCGGGCCGGACGTCCATCCCGACCCGGCCGAGCGCTGGAAGACCGGACCCTTCTATGCACTTGCCTATCTGATCTTCGCGGTTTTCGGCGCCTCGCTGGTGGCGATCTTCGCCGTCCTGCCGCAGAGCCTGATCGTTCTGGTAGCCGGCCTGGCGCTGATGGGATCGCTCGCCAACGCGCTGTCGATCGCCCTCAAGGACGAGGACCAGCGCATGGCGGCTACTGTCACCTTCGTTGTCACCGCGTCGGGGCTGACTTTGTTCGGCGTTGGCGCCGCCTTCTGGGGCTTGGTCGCCGGCCTGGTCGTGCTTTTCCTCGAAGCGGTCAAAAAGCGATAATCATTTCAGGACCTTGTCCGGTTTTGGCGGACGTTGTCTTGAATCGCCGTTTTTCTCATCCCATTTCGAATCCACGCAGCCGCTCTTGGCTGTCTCCAACCGAAGGAATGGGAGAAAATGAACACATCCGCATTGATCCGCCCGGCCTGGACGCCGGCGACCATCGCGTTGATGGTGATCGGCTTCATGGTTTTCTGGCCGCTTGGCTTCGCCATGCTCGCCTACATCATCTGGGGCGACCGGCTTGACGGCTTCAAGCGCGACGTCAACCGCGCCACGGACGGCATCTTCGCCGGCTGCCGCCGCGGTTCCGACAAGGCCGCGCGCTGGGGCCACGGTTCGGCCCGCACCGGCAATGTCGCTTTCGACGACTGGCGCGAGAAGGAACTCGAACGCCTCGCCGAAGAGCGTCGCAAGCTCGACGAGATGCTGAGCGAGTTCGATGAGTACGCCCGCGAATTGCGCCGCGCCAAGGACCAGGACGAGTTCGACCGCTTCATGGCCAACCGCAACAAGTCGACGGCGCCTGCGAAAACAGGCTCGGCCGAAACGGCCAAGCCCGCGACCCCCAAGCGCAAGGGCCCGAACCTGCTTGACGACTGAGGCTTTGCGACAGGCCAAGGTATGAAGACGGCGTCGCGCGAGCGGCGCCGTTTCTTTTTTGTTCTGGTCGTTTTCCTCGAATCGCGTATCGTTCAGCCATGTCCTTCGGCTTTTTCCGCAACCTGACCAAACCAAAACCCTCGCCTGTCGAAGAGCGAGAGCATGTCGTTGCCGGCCGCACGCTGCCGCTCAGGATCGTCGAGAGCGCCCGCGCACGGCGGCTGACGCTGCGCATCGATTCGGGCGGCCAGGGGCTGCGCATCACCGTGCCGCCGGGCCTGCGCCGCGGCGAGGTGGAGAAATTCCTTCACCGCCACCAGGACTGGCTGGAGCAGCGTCTGGCCAAGGTGCCGACACGGCCGCAAGTGCGCCCCGGCATCAAGATCCCGATACGCGGCGTCGCGCATCGCATCGTCCACGAACCGTCGAAACGCGGCACCGTCACCGTGTCGCGCGACGAGCGCGGTCCGCTGCTGATCGTCCATGGCGAGCGGATACATTTGCCGCGCCGCATCGCCGATTTCCTCAAGCGTGAGGCCAAGAAGGACATCGAGAAGCTGGTGGTCAAGCATACCGAGGCCATCGGCAAGCGCGCCAAGGCGATCCGCTTCAAGGACACGTCGAGCCGCTGGGGTTCCTGCACTTCCGATGGCAATCTGTCCTTCTCCTGGCGCATCATGATGGCGCCGACGCCGGTGATAAACTACTTGGTCGCGCATGAGGTGGCGCATCTCAAGGAGATGAACCACGGCCCGAAATTCTGGAAACTGTGCGAGCAGCTCTGCCCCGACACCGACCGCTGCAAGGACTGGCTGAAGCGGAATGGTGGGGCATTGCAGGCGATTGTGTTCGATTAGCCTGCGCCAGCGCCGCGCTCAATCATCATTGGCCGCATTAAGCTCTTCAGGCCGCAGCCCTTCGTCGCCATGGCGCGGCCATGGCAGGAAATTCTGCTCGAACGCATCGCTGCCGAAATAATCCAGGACCCGGTGCGCTTCTGCCCCGTCGAAGGCGGCCTTTTGCATCAGATGGGCGATGACGTCGCGGGCTTGCGCAATCTTCTGCCTGAGTTCGGCTATGCTCTGGTCGGCCATTCGTCTGCTCCGCCTTGCTTCTCCCATCAATAGGTAGCGCCTTTGGCGTTGCCGGCAAACAGCATGCTTTTTCTCGACTCTTGGCCGGTTTCGTGCCAATCCCCGCGCCATGGCGCTCGATATCAAGATCTGTGGATTGAAGACCGATGAGGCAATGGCCGCGGCCCTGGCCGGCGGCGCCAGCCATGTCGGCTTCATCTTCTTTGCTAAAAGCCCGCGCTATGTCGAGCCTGCGGCAGCCGGGCGCCTGCGCCAGGCGGCAATCGGCAAGGCCGGGGCGGTCGCCGTGACGGTCGATGCCGATGACGCGTTCCTGGATGAGATCGTCGCCAAAATGCGCCCCGACATGCTGCAGTTGCACGGCACGGAGACGCCCGAGCGGGTGGCCGAGGTGAAAGCCCGCTACGGCTTGCCTGTCATGAAGGTGTTCTCCGTCAGTGAGGCTGCCGATCTCGAGCGGCTACAGCCGTTCATCGGCGTTGCCGATCGCTTCATGTTCGATGCCAAGCCGCCAAAGGGCTCGCAACTTCCGGGTGGCAATGGCGTCGCCTTTGACTGGCGCATCCTGGCCGGCCTTGACGCCGGGCTCGATTACATGCTTTCCGGTGGGCTCAACGCCGCCAATATCGGCGATGCCCTGAGATCCGCCAATCCGCCCGCGATAGACATTTCGTCGGGGGTGGAAAGCGGCCCGGGCGTCAAGGATCCGGCGCTGATCGAGCAGTTTTTCCGGGCCGTCAGGGCCGCGCGCGACGACCGCGCTGCCTGAGCACTTCTTTCGAACCCGAGCATGTTCCGGAAAAGTGGGAACCGGTTTTCCGATAAGACATGCTCAGAACCAAGACCAGGAGATCGGCGATGAACAAGCCGGCGACACCCAATTCCTTCCGCACGGGACCCGACGAACAGGGCATGTTCGGCATCTTCGGGGGCCGCTTCGTGGCCGAGACGCTGATGCCGCTGATCCTCGACCTCGAGCGGCACTGGAACGAGGTCAAGAACGATCCGGACTTCAAGGCTGAGTTGACCAACCTCTCGACCCACTATGCCGGGCGGCCGTCAAAGCTGTATTTCGCCGAAGGCCTGACCAAACATCTTCGTGAGGTTTCCTCGGCGAAGGGCCTCGGGGGCGGCGCCAAGGTCTATTTCAAGCGCGAGGATTTGAACCACACCGGTTCGCACAAGATCAACAATTGCCTCGGTCAGATTCTGCTCGCCAAGCGCATGGGCAAGAAGCGCATCATCGCCGAGACGGGCGCCGGCCAGCACGGCGTGGCGGCGGCCACAGTCGCGGCGCGCTTCGGCTTTCCCTGCGTGGTCTATATGGGCGCCACCGACGTCGCCCGCCAAAGCCCCAACGTCTTCCGCATGAAGCTGCTCGGCGCCGAAGTGCGGCCGGTCACCGCCGGCCACGGCACGCTGAAGGACGCCATGAACGAGGCGTTGCGCGACTGGGTCACCAATGTCGAGGACACTTATTACCTGATCGGCACTGCCGCCGGCCCGCATCCCTATCCGGAGCTGGTGCGCGACTTCCAGTCGGTGATCGGCATCGAGGCGCGCGCCCAGATCCTCGAACAGGAAGGCCGGCTACCCGACACCATCATCGCCGCTGTCGGCGGCGGCTCGAACGCCATCGGCCTGTTCCATCCGTTCCTGGATGACAAAGAAGTCCGCATCATCGGCATCGAAGCAGGTGGCCGCGGCCTCGACGGCATCGAGCATTGCGCCTCGATGAACGCCGGCGCGCCCGGCGTGCTGCATGGCAACCGCACCTATCTGCTGCAGAATGCCGACGGCCAGATCCTGGACGGCCATTCGATCTCGGCCGGCCTCGATTATCCCGGCGTCGGCCCCGAACATTCCTGGCTGCGCGACAGCGGCCGCGTCGAATATGTGCCGATCCTCGACGACGAGGCGCTGGAAGCCTTCAAGCTGACGACACGCGTCGAAGGCATCATCCCGGCGCTGGAATCCGCGCACGCCATCGCGCATGCGGTCAAGATCGTGCCGGATATGGACAAGGACCAGATCGTCATCGTCAACCTGTCGGGACGCGGCGACAAGGATGTGCACACAGTGGCCTCGATGCTGGGCATGGAGATCTGACATGCAGGTGGATCTCGACAAACCTCTCGATGACTATCCCGATGAGGACCCGATTCTTAAGGAGCTCGCAAAGAAGCTAACCATTAAGGGGTCGTTTCACTCTACTACAGTTCGTGATCTCATTTGGTGGTTCGGTGCGTATCGAAGAGGTCCGCTAATCGTAGACAGGATCGCCGAATCGTTGGCAAAGTATAAGTTGGTAGTTGAACCAGACTTTCGAACGACATACGTCGATAATTACGTAAAAGTTTCGGCAAAGTCCGAATCCAGTAAGAATCCAGCGCCCGTGGAAGAATCGGCGGGCAGCGATTCAAATTTTTCCCACTTCAGCATATCTCAACTTGAGTCGGCAAACAGAGCCTTAATTACGGTCGCTCCAAATGACCCGCTTGAGAAGGCTGTCTCCTTGATGCTTGCTCATGATTTCTCTCAATTGCCGGTTCTAAACAACTCTAGATCTATTCGTGGCGCCATCTCATGGAAGTCGATCGGCTCGAAGCTCGCGGTAGTAGGAAAGGGTGAGCTAGTCAGCGATTTCGTTGGCGATTGCACTGTTGTCGAGCATGATCGTGCGATATTCGAAGTTTATGACTTGATATACAACGACGAATTCGTAGTTGTTCGCGCTCAAGACAAAACTTTTTCAGGAATCGTAACGACGTCTGATTTGGCCGATGAATTCCGCAAAGTTTCGGAATCCTTCTTGATACTTGGTGAGATTGAGAGAAATATTCGGCGTCTCCTAGATAGGTGGAATAAGCTTCCAGCCGAGAGGATATGTGAGATCTGCAATATAGCTCGATTTGACGGATTTCATAAGTTAACATTTGGTGGTTACTTAAGGATAATGGAGAACGACGAGTTCTGGTCGAGTATACCATTCAAATTGGATAGGAAAACTTTTGTAGATTTGATGGACAATATCAGAATTACGAGAAATAGTGTTATGCATTTTAACCCTGATCCGAGCTCCGAAAAAGAACTTAGGCAAATGCGAAATTTTTCGGGTTTGCTACAGAAACTTATTGGATTTCATCAGTCATGACGACCCGCATCGACCGCCGCATGGCGAAACTGAAAGCCGAGGGCCGCCCGGCGCTCGTCACCTATTTCATGAGCGGCGACCCCGACTACGACACCGCTTTGTCGATCATGAAGGCGCTGCCCAAGGCCGGCGCTGACATCATCGAAATGGGCATGCCGTTTTCCGACCCGATGGCCGACGGCCCGGCGATCCAGGCCGCGGGCCTGCGCGCGCTGAAAGGTGGCCAGACGCTGGTCAAGACGCTGCAGACGGCGGCTGATTTCCGCGCTGGCGACAATGAGACGCCGATCGTCCTGATGGGCTATTACAACCCGATCTACATCTACGGCGTCGACCGCTTCCTTAAGGACGCGATTGCCAGCGGCATTGACGGGCTGATCGTCGTCGACCTGCCACCGGAGATGGATGAGGAACTCTGTATCCCTGCGCTGAAGGCCGGCATCAACTTCATCCGCCTGGCAACGCCGACCACCGATGACAAGCGCCTGCCCAAGGTGCTGCAGAATACGTCGGGCTTCGTCTATTACGTGTCGATGACCGGCATCACCGGCTCGGCTTTGGCCGACACCGGCAAGGTTGCCGCCGCGGTCAAGCGCATCAAGGGCCACACCAACTTGCCAGTCTGCGTCGGCTTCGGCGTCAAGACCGCCGAGCAGGCGCGCATTATCGGCGCCAATGCCGATGGCGTCGTCGTCGGCACCGCGATCGTCAACGCGGTCGCCAATGTGTTGGGACCGAAGGGCGAGAAGACCGCCGACCCGGCCGAGGCCGTCGCCACCCTGGTCAGCGGACTGTCTCAGGGCGTGCGTTCGGCCCGCCTTGCTGCTGCCGAATAGTTTCCCTACTTAGGCCTTGTGCAAGTCGTTATCCCAAAACCGGTTCCCACTTTTGGGCGACATGCACGAGCCAACTCTTCGTCAGGACAGGAGCCGAAGCGATGAACTGGATCACCAATTACGTTCGCCCGAGGATCAATTCGATGCTCGGCCGGCGCACCGACATGCCCGAGAATCTCTGGATCAAGGATCCCGAGACCGGCGAGATGGTGTTTCACAAGGACCTGGAATCCAACCAGTTCGTCATCCCGTCATCGGGCCATCACATGAAGATTTCGGCCAAGGAACGGCTGAAATTCTTCCTCGACGACGGCAAATACGAGCAGCTTGAGAACCCCAAGGTCATGCAGGACCCGCTCAAGTTCCGCGACGAGAAGCGCTACACCGACCGCTTGAAGGACGCCAAGGCCAAGACCGGCCTGGAAGACGCCATCATCAATGCGCTGGGCACGGTCGAGGGCCTGCCGGTTGTGGTGACGGTGCAGGATTTCGCCTTCATGGGCGGCTCGCTCGGCATGGCCGCGGGTGACGCCATTGTGCACGGTTTCGAGGTCGCCTTGCAGCGCAAGCGGCCGCTGATCCTGTTTGCCGCCTCCGGTGGCGCGCGCATGCAGGAAGGCATTCTGTCCCTGATGCAGTTGCCGCGCACCACGATCGGCGTCGACCGGCTGAAGGAAGCCGGCCTGCCATACATCGTCGTCTTGACCAACCCGACCACCGGCGGCGTTACCGCCTCCTACGCCATGCTGGGAGACGTCCACATTGCCGAGCCCGGCGCGCTGATCGGCTTTGCCGGCCCGCGCGTCATCGAGCAGACCATCCGGGAGAAACTGCCGGACGGTTTCCAGCGCTCCGAATATCTGATGGAGCACGGCATGGTCGATATGGTGGTGTCGCGGCTGGAACTGCGCGAGACGATTTCACGGCTGTTGAAAATCCTGCTCAAACTGCCGCAGGAGCAAAAGCCGCTGGAGCCGGAAATCCTGCCGCCGTCGGTCATCCCGACGGAAGCCCGCCCGCAGGCCTGACGCGACATTTCTGGCCGCAAACCGCGATTGCGTGCACCTGCGCGCATGCGTAGGATTCGCTCATGACAACGCTTGCCGCAGATCGTGAAATCGAAGCCCTGATGGCGCTGCATCCGAAAGGCTTCGACCTTTCGCTCGACCGCATCACAAGGCTGCTCGAACGCCTCGGCAATCCGCAGGAGCGGCTGCCGCCGGTCATCCATATCGCCGGCACCAACGGCAAGGGCTCGTGCGCGGCCTTTTCGCGCGCGCTGCTCGAAGCCGGCGGCCACCTTGTCCATGTCCACACTTCGCCGCATCTGGTGAACTGGGCCGAGCGCTACCGACTGGCGGCCGAGGGCGGCGGCCGGCTGGTCGACGACGAGACCTTCGCCGAGGCCATCGCCCGCGTCGCCCGGGCCAATCAAGGCCAGAAGATCACCGTCTTCGAAATCCTAACCGCCGTCACCTTCATCCTGTTTTCCGAGCATCCGGCTGCCGCCGCCATCATCGAGGTCGGCCTTGGCGGCCGCTTCGACGCCACCAATGTCGTTGCCCGGCCGGCGGTGTCGGTGATCATGCCGGTGTCGATGGATCACGAAGCCTATCTCGGCGACCGGGTCGAACTGATCGCCGCCGAAAAGGCCGGCATCATGAAGCGCGGCTGCCCGGTGGTCATCGGCGCGCAGGAGAGCGAGACGGCGCTGCAAGTGCTGATCGAAACCGCCGAGCGGCTGGATTGCCCGACCTTCGTCTACGGACAGGACTTTCTCGCCTTCGAGGAGAACGGCCGCATGGTCTATCAGGATGAGGACGGGCTGATGGACCTGCCGCCGCCGCGCCTGCCCGGGCGCCACCAGTTCGCCAATGCGGCGGCAGCGATTGCCGCGGTCAAGGCCGCCGGTTTCGAAATCAGTCATCGCGCCACGGAGAAGGCGATGGCGAGCGTCGCATGGCCGGGCCGCATGCAGAAACTGGTACAGGGCCGGCTGATGGAGCTGGCGCCCAAGGGCGCCGACATCTGGCTCGACGGCGGCCACAATCCGGGCGCCGGCATGGTCATTGCCGAGGCGCTGGCCGAGCAGGAGGAAAAGAACCCGCGGCCGCTGTTTCTGATCTCCGGCATGATCAACACCAAGGACCAGAGCGGCTACTTCCACGCCTTCAAGGGCCTGGCTCGGCACGTCTACACCGTGCCGGTGAGCATGAGCGATGCCGGCGTGCCGAATGACGAGCTGGCGGTGCGGGCGACCGAAGCCGGCCTCACGGCCGAACCGGTCAGTTCCGTCGCCAGTGCGCTGATGCTGCTGCGCGACACCTGGGACGGGCCGGCGCCACGCATCCTGATCGGCGGGTCGTTATATCTCGCCGGCGCGGTGCTGGCCGAAAACGGCACGCCGCCGACCTGAAGCCATTTCACTGCGAGGAGCCCATCATGATCAAGGTCAAGCAACTCGCCCATGTGTGCATCTTCGCGCATGATCTGGAGGCGACGCGAAGCTTCTACCGCGACGTGCTTGGCCTCGACGCCCGGTTCAATTTCCTGCGCGACGGCAAGATCTTCGGCTTCTACCTCAATTGCGGCGGCCGCAGCCATGTCGAGGTGTTCCAGAAGGACGGCACTGCATACAGCGAGCAGAACCAGATCAATCATTTCTGCCTTGAGGTCGAAGATCTCGACGCGGCGATCGCCCACATCAAATCGAAGAGCATCGACATCACCGCCAAGAAGCACGCCTGCGACGACACGTTTCAGGCCTGGATCCGCGATCCCAACGGCGTGAAAATCGAGCTGTTCGAATACACCGCCAAAAGCGCGCAATTTACCGGAGGCGACCGCATCGCCGACTGGTGAGCTGTGTTGGTGTCGACGAGGATCAAAGCTCCGGCCCTGTATGGACCTTGCGGCTTTTCCGGATGATTTCTTCCAGATAGATATCCGCGCCACTGCTTGCCGTCAGGCGGGAGTAGAAGGTGGACGCCGGTTCTCGCCCCGCCTCCCGAATCTCAGGATTCAAGCGCGCGTTCGACGATATCCGCTATCGAGCGGTTTTCGCGATGAGCAAGACGATGCGCAAGATCTCGTGCTTTTGCGCTGCGGACGGAAAGCCGGGGTTCGGCCATTTCAAAATACCTTCGAGAAAATATATCCCCCATTTAGGACGAGCCATCAAGATGGCAGAGGATGGCAAGCCATCACCTTAGCTCGATCTCGATGAAGGCGTATTCGCCGTCATTGGCGCTGACGACGTCGTGTTCGACGCCCTCCTTTCGGAAATAGGGCGCACCCTTCTTCATCTCGGCAAAACTCTCGCCGTCCTTGGTCACCAGCTTCACCTTGCCGTCCATCAGCGGCACCACGACATAGTCGTGGCCGTGGCGATGCCAGCCGGTGTTGTCGCCGGGCTGGAACCGATACTCGGTGACAATAACGCGCTCATTGTCGATGAAGACGGTGGCCTTGGCGGATCCGGTCATTCTGTCTCTCCTGTCCAGCCTCAAGCAAAAGACATGGAGCCTCCAGGCGCGAGTGCCAGAGAGGTCAGGCGATAACGCCAAAGAAAAGCCCGGCGCGAGGGCCGGGCTTAACGTCAGAAACTCCTAAAGGATCAGGCGAGGCTGCCATTGATCCAATGCGACAGCGCGGTCTTCGGCGCGGCGCCGACCTTCATGTCGGCGACTTCGCCGCCCTTGAAGATCATCAGCGTCGGGATCGAGCGCACGCCGAATTGGGCTGCAAGCTCGGGGTTCTCGTCGATGTTCAGCTTGGCGATCTTGATCTTGTCGCCGAGCTCATTGGCGATCTCTTCCAGCGACGGACCGATCATCTTGCAGGGGCCGCACCATTCGGCCCAGAAATCCACGACGACGGGCTGCGAGGCGTTGAGCACATCGGCCTGGAAATTGCTCTTGTCGACCTTGACGGTGGCCATGCGAAATCCTTTCGAAATTTATCTCGCACCAAATGTGGTGGTTGAGCAGCCCTTCTTCAAGCAGAACTTGTGTCACGCTCCCGTGAGTCGGGCAAGGGCGTCATCCATCGCCTGCGCCGGCAGTTCGATCAGCCTCGGCGCCTCGGTGAACAGCAGCGCCGCCGTCACTGCGCGGCCGGGGTAAAGCGGCTTGAGCAGCGCGCGGTAGAGCGCCAGCTGCAGTATATAGGCCGGCGGCACCTGGGCCAGGCTCGCGGGCGCCGGCCTGTTGGTCTTGTAGTCGACGATCGATACGCGCTCGGGCGTCACCGCCAGCCGGTCGATCTTGCCCGAGATCGAGCGCAGTCTGCCTTTGACTTCGAGGCTGCCCATGACCGCGACTTCAGCGCGTGACGAGGGCGAAAACAGCCCGGCAAAGCGAGAATCTCCGAGGATCGCCATCACCGAGGCCAGCGCCTTGTTACGCTCGGCCTCGGGCCAGTCGGCGCCGGCACGGCTGAGATATGCCAATGCCGCTGCCTGCCGTTCGTCCTCGGGGAAGCCGGGCAGCATCTGCAGCAATTTGTGCAGCGCCAGCCCGCGCATCACCGCAAAGCCCGGCTCCGCCTCGCTGTCCAGCACCGGCGAGCGGGTATCGACAACAGCTTCCTTGCCCTCGTCGATCAGCGCCGACGCGCCGGAAGGCGACAGCGGGCGCGGCAGCTCCTCATAAGGCGGCAAGGGCCGGAACAAGCCCACCGGCAGCGGCGGCACCTGTTGCGGCACCCGCGACTCGTCCGGTTGCGCGGGGGCCACCGCCCGCAGCCTGGGGCAGACGCAGCCGTGCACCCGCGCCCCCCGGGCGGGGTGGGGGGGCGCCGGGGATTCCCGCGCGGG
>NZ_JAMYPB010000074.1:0-19563 GCF_040320135.1 Mesorhizobium sp. M0772
CGTTCACCATTGCTTAGTGGACCTCGTCAGGGTGATCGGCAATTTCGTGAATAGCGAGTACCAGCGCCAGTTTCGACCAACCGGTCGGCAGCGCCCTCGTGACCAAGCGGGGTTACTTATCCTCGGTGCGTCACATGTGCGCTTCGTCACCGGTATAGCCTGCCAATCCCTCCACAGCCGTTTTGACGCTGCGAAAAGCTCGAGGCGTGAGGGGGCAATTTAACCCAGGAACCCGAAAACGGCACTTCCGCTTTCGGCCCCGAACCAACCGTCATCATCCGCCTTAATAGTGTCCTGGAAAGAAAGCTGACCCCTCCGGGCCTATGACTTGGCGACGAGTTTCGGCGTTTTCGACGGTCAGTATGATTTCCGGGGGTTGGAGATTTGTATCGGCCTTTGATGAACGGCCGCTGTTGGGTTCAAAGTGGATGGTCGTGTTATTGTATGGACAGCAGGCTTGCGGCGTCCCTCGGTTGAGTTCACCCGCGGGTTTTTGCTCTTGAGTTCATCCAGATAATCGGCCCACCACTGCATCATGTTGATGCGCTCCTCCCAGTGCTCTGCCCGGGCATAGGCGCGCCGAACGTCGTTGTTCTCAATGTGGGCCAGCTGCCGCTCTATCGCGTCCGGATGCCACTCGCCGCATTCGTTCAGCAAAGTTGATGCCGTTGCTCGAAAGCCGTGCGCGGTAGCTTCTTCCTTGCCGTAACCCATACGACGCAGTGCGGCGTTTAGCGTATTGTCGGAAATCGGACGTGAAGCCGATCGAACACTAGGAAACAGCAGCGATCCACCACCAGAAATTTCCCTGAGTGAAGTCAGGACGCTGATCGCCTGCTTTGATAGGGGTATGCGGTGCGGCCGTCGCATTTTCATGCGTGCTTCAGGGATGGTCCACACCGAGCTTTCAAAATCGAACTCTTCCCATTCAGCGACGCGAAGCTCCCCGGGGCGGGGAAACAGCAGCGCTATCAGCATCAGACCGGCCCGGGTTGTAGGCTGTCCGTCAAATGCATCGATCGCCCTCAGCAAACCGCCCAAGGCCTTCGGATCGGTAATCGCGGCGCGAGACGTTACCGTCGGACTGATGAGTGCGCCTCTTAGGGCGAAGGTCGGATCTGTCTCGGCGCGTGCGGTCGCGATTGCGTATCGAAACACGCTGCCGATCGTGGAGCGCAGTCGCCTGGCCGACTCGTATCGACCGCGAACCTCCACGCGGCGGAGGGCGGTAAGGATGGTGGCCGGGTCGATCTCCCGAATGCACTTGTCGCCAATTATCGGATAGGCAAAGTCGAGCAGCCATTTGACCTTGCTGATGGTCCGGTCGGCACGTCCCTCCTTCTTTAGTTTGTCAACATATTCGTCCGCTATTGAGCGAAAGGAGTCCTTTGCCGAATCGGCCTTCCGCAAGCTGCGTTCCTTTCCAGGGTCGACGCCAGCTAGCAAAAGCCTTTTAGCGTCATCGCGCGCCTCCCGTGCCTCGGCGAGAGAGATAAGGGGATAGCTGCCCAGCGCGAGCAGTTTCTGCTTGCCGTCAAAGCGGTAGGCGAGACGCCAGAGGCGAGAGCCCGTGGGCTGTACCCATAGCTGCAGCCCGCCCCCATCAGATAATTTCACGAGCTTGGAAGCAGGGCGGGCATTTCGACATTTCACGTCGGAGAGGGGCATTCGTCAGGTCTCCCTTGGCTGTTTCGATACCATCAGGATGTCGAATACCAACGGAAATACCATCCCCCCGCCTCGTTGGACCAAATGCTCCTGAAGCGCTCCGTGTCCCGCTTAACCGCGCAATGCGACTGCAAAAGACCAACAATCCCAAGCAGTTGCAGAAGCTGCAGCGTAGAAGGTTCGGTGAAAGGGAGTGCCGGGAGAAGGGGGGATGGTGCCCAGAGGCGGAATTCAAGTGAAGAAAATCCCGTTTTGCTTTCAGATACTTAGGGGAATGTTTCCGCATCTGCTACCAACATAAATACCAACAAAATATTCCTGTGGATTGGTTCGGTTCCTGCTATTTCTCTCAATGCCTTGCACCTGCACCTTGTCTCTTCCGGTTGAGTCTACATCCTTCTTGGTCATACCTCATCATGCGGGGTCGAGTGAAGACCACGGCTGGCCAAGACGACTTAATCAGAACGGATGGCCATTGCGCCCAATATCGGGATCGCTTTAGGCGGTTTCTGAAAGCCGACATCGTGCGAAGAACAGGTGGCTATTTACGGGTCCTGAGACCTTGGCCCATACACCGCTTTGTAGGGTGGACGCGGCGCAGCGAAAAGCGCCGCCAGCCGTTCCTCATGTTGCTTGACCAGTGAGGCAGCAATAAACAGGTAACTCTGCGGCGGACCGGGTGTAGTCGTCGAGGTCGATCGGATTAGACTTCATAGGTGCTCCGTCGACGCGTAGTAGACGGTCTCGTCCTACCAGCAGCCCAGCTTGGCCCAGTGCATTCTGGCTTTGCAGGCGCATGGCGGCAGAAATGATCTCGCGCCAGTGCCTGATACCGCCCTTGGCGATTTGGCCCTTGGTGAAGGCGAACTCCAATTCAACGCAGCCGAGAGACAGGATGTCGATTTGATGTCGGTCAATTGCGTAGCAGGCCATGGCATCGACATAACTGGCATAGTAGGATCGGCGCCTCGGAGGTGCCGGGCCACATCCCACCCGCTTGGGCCGTCCCCAAGTCTGATATCTGTCAGGAGAGCCACAACTCGCTCCGGCTCACGACCGAAAGTCCCAATCGCTTCAAGGCCCCTTAAGCCGGCGACCACCTCGAACCCGGCCTCCCGGAGAGTTCTCGACGTCTCCACGAACAGCACGGAACCCGATGACATTGAAAGCCTGCTTCGTGCGCCCCAACAGTTGAACGGCTGCGAACTCTTAAGGTTCCTGGCGCGCAATAGCACTCGTTAATCCGGTGGAAAGCAGGTTGTGATCCAGCCGTTTCGAACAGGGTGCGGCAGGCGAAAAGGATTGAGGACAGCTGAACTTTGCCCGCATCATCGACGCACTGACCATTGGCCTTCGTCTCCCTAGGCAGCGGGAACATTAGCGCCAACTAAAAGTTGAGAGCAAACACGAACAGGTTCTTGATGGCACATGATCCTTCTTTCAAAATGTTGATCCGCAAGCTCCAAGCCATCTCGGAACTCGCAGAATCAGACATTGCGACCTTGGGGAACATCTCGATTCAGGAGAAGAGATATCAGGCCAACGAAGACATTCTGCGCGAGGGCGATAAGCCGAGCCTTTCCTTCGTCGTTCTTGACGGCTTGATAGGGTCGACCAAACTAACCGGGGAGGGCAAGCGTCAGATATCCTCCTTTTTTGTTCCGGGCGACATTCCCGACCTGCATGGTTTGCATTTGTCGGTCATGGATTGCACGTTCACCCCTCTGATGCCCTCTCGAGTGGGCTTCATGCGGCACGACGATCTTCGCGCCATTTGCGACCAGCACTCTTCGATAACGAGAGTGTTTTGGCGCTCCACTGTGATCGATGCGGCGATCTATCGAGAGTGGGTCACCAACGTCGGAAGGCGCGACGCCTACTCGCGTATGGCTCACATTCTTTGCGAACTTATTGTCCGCCTTCGCTCGGTCGGTCGCATTGAAGATCATGTGGCCTATCTCCCGATAACGCAGGCTGCACTTGGCGACGCACTAGGCCTCTCCTCCGTGCACGTGAACCGAGTGCTTCAGGACCTTCGACGCGACGGTCTGATATCTACCCTTGGCTCGCGTTTTCATGCGCCCGACTGGGCAGGGCTCGTTCGCGCCGCAGATTTTGACTCTACCTATCTGCACGATAAGGCTGCGCAGACGGGTGCCGGTTTCTGAGAATGCTGGGTCGCTCATGATGCATTGAGCCAACCCCTCGCGATCCTTGAAACCGAATCTGCTGTAGAACCCGCATTCCAACAGGAATGTCGATCACTGCTTGAGAACTGGACCGCAGACTTACCTAGTGACGGCATGGCTTCCCAAAGCTACGACCTGAGGAAGGAACCCGCCGAAAGCGGGACGGTGTTTGATGTCTTCACTGGGTACCCCCGCAGCGCGTGGGCGTCTGGCTAACTATCTGGACGAGGAATATTCCCGTGATCTTCAGCCTTCTGACCATGTCGACCTGAAGCGAAGGTTCGCCGGGGGGTAACCTCTAAAGTATGACTGCCATGGAACACGTGCGGAGCGCCGGAGAGTGTCCAAATTTCGCAAAGCCAATGCACCGGCGCTGCTTAGCCATAGTGGAGACGCGGCTTTGGCAACGTTCCTGTAAATTGAACCCCAATTCGGTCGTTCCTGCGCCACCGCAGGACTGCTTGGTAGGCAACGCCGTCGGTCGGCACGTAAAGCACGAACCGCTCAGGGACACGCGATTCCACCGGGACTTTGAGCTCAGCTCCGCCACTGTTTTGGTTCCGAATGGTGCAACTGATCTCGGAGTTTGTAATTCCGCTGATGATTGAGGCGCCTTTAAGCACCCGCTGCCTCCGTTCGCGGCGATGCTCTTCATCAACCATGTGACCTCCATCGGTCACCCCCGGCCCTATGGTACGCCCACCGGCGAACAACTGTCCATCTGGGGCGTCGCTCGGTAGCCGGACGGCATAGATGCCCGTTGCCGGTGAATTCGCAACGCGAACAGACCCGAATGGTCTCGTCGTATAGCGTTGTTAATCCGGCAGCAGCATCTCCTCTTCATCAGCCGCGGCTTCGAACAGCAGCCGGAAGTCATTACCCGGCATTTTGCCATCCATCGCAGATAGGCAAGCCTCGGCCGCCAGCCGCCACTTGGGGCCACGATTGGACCACTTTAGGAGCTCCTCGGCGGCGGCATCAACCCGGTTGACACCAAGGAGAAGCCCCGGGCGCTCAGTCTTCACATAAACTGGAGGGTTGAACCAACGGTGGGGCATCACGCCTCTCGAACGTCAAAGGCGATGAACAGTCCGCAAACGGAGGCTGATTTGACGATCATTTCGACTAACTGGCAGTCAGTTTCGAGAAGATCGCCGCCGCGCTCACGGACCGCTACAATGGTCGCTTTGACGGAAATAATGTCGCCGGGTTGAGAGCCCAACAGGACCTCGCGGACCAGCTCCTTGGCCGTTTGCTGCGCAGGCCGAACAGGTGCTTGAATGTCCATCCCATCCTCCCAGAGAGATAGAACCTCAATCAGCTATTCTGTGGGTCACTTTCCGAAAAAGGCAAGAGTCGGAAACGTACAAAGCAGGTTCCCGCAAACACCGCCCTACGATGGCTAAATCCCGCGACAGGCGCTGATTTGCACCCCACCGTGTCAGCTGCCAGAGGCGGCCATACGGAGAGAGGACCGGCCTCCTCTCCCAAGTTCTCACGGACGAACGCGGACAACCGTCTTTCCTGCGCGTCGGTCCGTTGAGTTGAAGGTGCCGATGGCATCATCCAAGCTCGAAACCTTGCCAATGTTCGTCCGCAGTCGTCCATCGCGGATCCGCTGCACTATCTCAGAGAGCTGAGGGCGATCAGCCTCGACGACGAAGTCAACGGTCAGGCCATCGGCAGCTCGAATGTCCGATGGTCCGACGACTGTGACAAGGATACCTCCGACGCGGACGAGCGTTGCGGATCGCTTCTGGATATCGCCGCCGATGACATCGAACACCAGATCGACGCTGCCTACATCTTCAAGCGTGTCTTTTGCGAGGTCGAGGAATTCATTTGCACCGAAGTCGAGCGCTTTCTGGCGGTCGGCAGCACGCCCGGTGCCGATCACATAGGCTCCAGCCTCCCTGCCAAGCTGCGCCACCATCAAACCGACGGCACCGGCAGCGCCATGCGCGAGAACGCTCTGCCCGGCCTTGATGCGGCCATGCTGGAACAGCCCCTGCCATGCAGTTAGGCCGGAGATCGGCAGGCTAGCGCCCACCGTAAAGTCGACATCGCCGGGCAGCGGCGCGAGGTTACGGGCCTCCATGGCAACATACTCGGCGAGGGTGCCGTCGCGATGCCAGTCCGCGAGGCCGAACACCCGCTGACCTATAGAAAGCCCCGTGGTGCCGTAGCCGAGCGCAGTGACCACACCAGATGTGAGCAGGCGGGCGACGACAGAAGCTACGCCGAAGATCTAAGCAAAGCCGAGGCCTCGAAGCGAATCGACGCGCTAAGAAGCCCGCCCAGACTCTCTCTGCAATCAAAAAAAGAGTTGTCCTCGCTCCCTGTTCTGTCATCGCAATGAAGGACGACATCTTCGAGCACCCGCAGCACACCTGTCGCATGGAAAAAGCTGTAGGCGTTTATAGGTGCTTGGGGAATCCGCCGTTTGTTTGCGTTGTGGAGCGGGACAAAGCAAGTTACTCACTCAGGCTGGCTACCGTGAAGCGGGGCACCAGCCCGACTTCCACGCGTTGCCGTGGGAAGCTGAACACAGGGCCGTCAAAGAAAGGCAAGGTGGACGCGACGGCGCTCGCTGAACGCATTCGGGCGCCGGCTGCGTTCGCGTTCACACCCGGCGCTATGTCGCTTCTAGGCCCGCTCTGTCGCTACTTTGTGCGCAGCATATTGTGGGAACTCTGCCTCGGCCCACGCACTCAGTGGCTGACCAGAACGAGCGCATCATCGGCCTAACCGTTTAGGCTGTAGAATTTGTGTGTGCGCTCGTATCGAGATGCGGGTGATGTCGCAGCCGAAACGCGCTGCTTCCTTCTCGATCCGCCCCATCAGTTTGGCGCCGATACCAGCACTGCGCATCTCGGCGTCGACAACCACATGGTCGGCCTACGCCCACTTTCCGCCCATACCCGGTTTGCTGATAGAACGGGTAGATAGCCGCGATCTCTTCGAGCTCCATGGCTGAGTGTCGATGCCTATGTCGGCGAGGTGATGAGTGCGGCCTTGCCGCCGAACACCAGCCCCAACTGGGCAGTCGCATCGCTCGACATTACGGGCGATGCAGCCACTGCGAAGGTCGAGGACGAATTTGGAACCACAAGGTTCACCGGCCGGCGGCAAAGGGTCCGGCCTTTCCTTCCTAGTGTGACGTGGCCCTGAAGGCTGCCAAGTTGTTCCTGCCTCACTGATCCAGTTCAAGCGGATCGTGATCTGGTTGCTCGTGCCACATCACCTGGCGGAAATCGCGTTTGTCGACCTGCTGACCGCAGATCGGGCATGCGTGAAATCTAGTCACCGTCCTGCGGTTGGTGTGGCTTGCCGGGGATAGGCGGTCCAAGGTCGGCTATTCTAGCCATGCGCGACCGAACAAGATGCTGCGGCAAAGTTCCGTCAGTTTGGTTTTCTCAGTTGGGAAAGACATCGCACCAAAAGCGGTAGTCATCTGGTCGACCGTCGAAATGCGCCTCCAAAGCGCAGTGCGCCACGGCGGTCGGTGCTTCCATCCCATAAAGTTCGATCGCAGATTGAGCGGCCTGATCTCTGTCGACGAGATTGGCAATCTTCAAAGCGGCGAACTCAGCGCTCCGCATCGCGAGCCTCCGTGGACCAAATATTCCCAACACCTAAGGGTGACTATATGATCCCCTCATGGCAACTCTGCGGTACGACGAAAGGCAGGAACCGGATGGGACGTGGACGGTATTCGACGTGTTCACCGGGCTGCCGGCTATTGTAGCGGGCCACCCATCTGTCGACCTTCCCGACATGGAGTATGCCGAAGAGCTGGCCGCCATCCTGAATGCCAACGACCTGAAGCAGAGGCTATCTCACGGGAGGTTCCCCGGAGGGTTCGCCTGACCGAAGTGGCATTAGCCCCCGGTCGTATTGCCCATCCAGGTTGGTTCGTCCGATCCGAACAAGCAATTTGTTATAGATCTACCGGCTACGACGGTTTTAAGTCGACTCGCCATTGCTTTTCGTAGGGAGGACGTGATGGGCAACGTGGTGCCAATCTGCAAGGCCGCGCCTTGCGTGGAAGTGGTCGGAGCCAGTGGCGAATGGGTCGTCCGCGTCATTGAAACTGACCAGGAAATTTCACGCTCATTCGCCCTGGAATCGTTCGCACTGGCCTTCGCGGAAGGCCAGCGGATACGCCTGCATCTCGACAAGGTTGTGCGGCTTTAGGACCCTCCTGCGGCTGGGTACCCTCAGGGCCGCGACGGTGATGGCCGATTGTTCCATTGCTGGTGAGGCTTGCGGTGTGACGTCTCTGTCGTCCGCCCGCGCGGCCGGAAGGGCGGCAGGCTTTTTATTGGTTGAGATCGAGCGGCTCGTGATCGGGCTGCTCGTGTCACATCACCTGCCGGAAGTCGTGTCGGTCGACCTGCTGGCCGCAGATGGGGCACGCATGGAAATGCTCCGGCCAGTCAGCGTCATGTGGCTTGCCGGGCTTAGGCGGTCCAAGGTCAACAATTTTCGTCATCACCAACGAACACGGCGACCCGGCAAAAGTTCCGGGGGGGTGTGTGCATGCGTTCGAAGGGCTGACAACAAGACCCCCACGTCGGAAGGTGAATGATGATCGCGACGCTAGCCTAGCCATTCCCCAACGGCTCGGACAAATCCGGTTCCCGGCGGCGTTCCCGTCGTTCTTCAAGGAACAGCTTGGTGTGCTCGTCCCACTCAAGGGGCGTTGTCCCGCGCTCTTGACGAAACTTTCCAAACTCCTTGCGCAGGTCGGCAAGGTCCGAAGCCCAAAGATGCTCACTGCTTCCGGGGTTCGACAAAGCGCTCACCAGTTCCGTCCGCTCTCTCGGAATTAAGTTGGCTTCGCGGTTGAGCCTTCAAGGTGGCATTGCGAGATAATTTGCTCGTTTGCTAATATGCCTATATCTTAGGCAGAGTGGGGCCTCACAAGCACCCCCCAACTGCACCGGCCATGTCCCACGGCGGGGTATGGTCTTTGCGCCCGGCAATCTTTTCAAGAGCTTCCGTGAAGCCTGATGCAAATTTGTTGCTGCTGCGAGCCGCACCCCCCGTTTGGCGGAGCTTCGTATATCTCTCGCTTTACGACGATCTTATCCGAAGTGATTAGGCGAGCTAGGCGCTTCAGCGAGCTGCCACTACCTCGTAGGCGTCCAAAGCTTCTTGGTGTGCCGATGCCGAAAAGCAACCCAGCGGCCGGTCCATAAACGGCCAGCAAGTCGAAGTCCTGGCCTCCATCCGTAGGATGGGTCGACGAGCGGGTCGAACAGTGGCGCGCGCGCCCCCGAGAGGAAGAGGGAATGTCTTATAACGGAGCGTCCGCAAGTGTCGGACGCTGACCGGGCTGCCCAGCGCAACCCTGCTGAACCCGACGCTTTGGTGTCACTTCCAGGTATACCCTGATGTGCAACAACAACATATGCGCAAATCGAAAGCCGTCCGGCTTACCGGTCAAGAACGGGAGCGCCGCTAAGACGAAAAAGCATCTCGCTGTAGGGTAGCCGAGCAAGGATCTTGCCGTGGTTGGCAATTGCCGCAGCTGTCATTCCTCTACATAGGAGACTGACGCCCCCTTGGGTTCGTTGGCAGATGGATCCGGACTGTCAACGAGATGCAGATCCGGAACCCCATATACTATGGCAGTTACACCCTCAGGAATGGCTCCGATCGGTTGAACTACCAATATGCGCACACCGAGCAGCCACGCTATGATAATGGCGGCTACGCAACCAGTGCAGCCAAAGACGCCGAACTTCTTCATCGCATCGCACCTATTCCCCGCATCCAATCATCGTACCTGATGGCGTGATGGTGCATTCGTTGCCTTCAGTGTCCACGGAATGAGTTCCGGTTCTGTCTGTCCAGGAGCGAATGGAGTAGGAGTTTCCTTCGCTATCGCTACTGGTGACCTCTTGGCCTCCGTTCGGTAAGCGAAGAGTTTCGGTGTCAATCGAATAGTTATTCCCTTCGGTATCGTACGATCTCACATGTTGATCCCCATTCGTACCGGAATAGGAATCTGTGCAGACCCTGTAGTCGCTTTCACCCAAGCAATCAGCGTATGCGGAAGCGGTGCAGCCGAGTAGAAATGCTGCCGTCAATCCGATGACGTTACTTTCATTGAATTTCCTCGACAAAAAAACTAAAGCCCCGCCAACAGTCATAACGGCTCTGGGCGCAAGGAACCGCAGCGGCTAGGTATCCTTGAAATTAAACCGCCTATCAAGCCAATCTGCGCCTCTGAAATATACCGCACTCGAGTGCCACGAGTTATTCAAGGTAAGCGTCCAGGCCCAAAGGCTTATGGATACAAGTGCACCAATCCACCCGTACAGCAGAGCTGCCGCAAAAAGCGATGGGGTCGACATAGCGAGTATCCACCACTCCCAAATGAAGCGCAGGGTAATGCCGACGCAAAAATAAATAGAGACGAAGAGTATAATCCCGACAACGACCCCTATAAATTCCATTATCCCGCCAGTATTTTTCTTTTTTGCTGTTCGAATTCTTGATCTGTGATGATTCCGTTCGCCTTCAAAGCGCCGAGACGCTCAAGCATTGACACCACGTCGGTACCCTGCGGTTGATTGTAGACTGGAGCTGGCTGCCTTCTCTGCTCCAGTGCATCCCTAACCTTATTGACGAATTTGACAACAGTCTTCTTCCAAACGTTGCTGATGTGCCGCTGCGAAGCTCCGTCTTCGATGGTGATCGAACCAAAGATGAGCCCCGTTTTGCCGCTAACAGCATTTACCTTGTCAAGGCCTATGCTGGCCTGCTTCAGGCCGTAGATCATTCCTTTGTCGAGAAAGATGATACGTCGGTCTGTCAGGGTGATGAGCCACGTGTCGCCGTCCATGAGCCCAGAAGTGAATGCCAATACCTGCTCACCGTCTGAAAGAATCTCCGGAAGGTGATTTAGCTCTTTCTTTGTAAAAAATTGATCGTCGCCGATTTCATCGGCGATACGTTTATACTCAATTCGAAGCTCCGCCTTGGACGCATTTTTAAAATCGAAGGTCATATTCTCTCCAATCGCTATCCGAGTCAGCAGCGCACAGATTGTATTTCTAAGATTTAGGCTAGGTTATCCCACCGGGCGAACGGCTTTGGTAATTGTCAACCAATCTGATGTTCTATTTTGTTTGAAACGCCGAGATATGGGAGCTTCGTGCAAGGTGGCTAGATGAAAAGAAGCCACCACATTCGGCGCGCTTGGAGCAGCTTGTGCACTCGTTCATGTACGCATTTTTCCAGTCACTAATCTATCGCTTTGCATACTTGTGGATAGAGCCATCAAGAAGACAGAGCTGGTGATTGTAGACTGAAACATTGATCCTAGCCGCAGCCAGATATTGCACAGCCGCCCGCAACTCACTTCGATAGTCGTACGGGTCCATCCAGAGCTTATCCATATTTGCCCTTGTGAAGCCAGTGATCTCCAGTCCCATAAACGTCACGTGGTCTACGAAGGTGAGGTTTCTAAAAATGAAATCTGACAGGTCGACGAGACCTTCATAGGTCTGCTTGTGAACGACAACTCGTATCTCAACCTCAGCCCCGACGGCCTTCAGGTTCATGATCCCGCGGACGGTCTCATCGAAGGCGCCTTTGGACTGAACCACGTAGTCGTGAACTTCCGGGTCGGCGGAATAGATCGGTATGCCGACCGAAAGACTAGGATGTCCAATCCCTTGATAGCGCTCTGCGAATTGCCGATCCTTGAATGTCCGGCCATTGGAAAGAATATGAACCGGCGTAGACGGAAGGTGGTCACGAGCTGATGACAAAATGTCAAAAAAGTCCTCACCCACCAGCGTTGGCTCACCGCCAGTGATCCCGAGAAACGGGGTCGTTACGGGCAGCAGGGGCAGCACATCCAAAATCTCCCTCGCCAACCAGCGATCATCAACGTCTTTGGGTGGCTGGGAGCACATCAAACACAGGTGGTTGCACCGCTCCGTTACGAGGAAATAGTTCGCGTTGGCATCCTTTCTGAACAGGACACGCACTGCCTTCCGATCCGGCACAAAGCGGATGACGTCTCCTTCGCTAAGGTAGTCGAACTCGTGGGGCAGAACGACTAGTCGTCGGTCTGAAAACAGTCGCTCAGCTTCCGGCCGATGCTCCTCAAAGGTGACAACCCACTGGCATTCAGGATGAAACGTCTGCCCCTTGAAAAGATACGCATCATGTTCTCGGTTAGGCGCTTGGTCAGCTTGGCCCGTCACGAGCCTAAGTGCCACTCGCTGTGAGAAATCACCGACGCTTGCTGACGCAGCGAAGCCACTCAGTCGCAACATCCTAATTCGCCCAACTTAGAAAGAGTTCTCGGGCGGTAACGTCCCTCTCCATAAGGTCGATCAGCCTCTTGAAGATCGACATATTGCGATTGCAGAATCCCGACCGCGTTTTGAGGCCAACAAAGTCGCCCTGCGTTGCGGTATGGAATACTGGATCGGAGCCACAGAACGGCTCGTAAGCGCAGTCGGCGCACATCGGTACGGAGCCTGCAAAAGATTGCTCGATAGGATCGAGGAGAGCGTCGGACCCGAAAATCTCGCCATAGGTGTTTTCGTGGACATTCCCGAGCAGAAATGTCTTGTCGCCCATTTCGGCCAACATTCGTGCTTCGTCGGACGCGTAGACGCTGGCGTCATAGTTATAGACAACGGCGGAGATACCGATGCCTGCCGGGCTCATAAGATCCACATATCCTGGCTCGAAAGGCGTGAGCATCTTTGTAAGGATGGTGGCCGCGTAAAACTCCTTGAAAGGAATGCCGTTACGGTTCAGTTCCAGGATGTAATTCAGCCCGTCGAAGTAGAAATCGAGCCAGCGGTCCACGTCATAGGCTGCGTAGGATTTCGTCTTGACCGCGAAGCCGTAAGGGGAAAGCGGCCGAAGGAATATTCCGGGGAAATCTAGCCGCACGTATTCGTCAATGATCTCGCGCGCCAGTGGAAGACTGGCTTTGGTCGTTGTCATAAGTGCGCTGACGCGTTCATGGCCGAGAGCCAGTCTGGCCTTGTGGATACCTGCCACAGCCAATTCGTAGCTGTTCTTTCCCGGGCGCGGTCGATTCGCATTGTGAAGAGTGGCCTGTCCGTCGAGCGACGTTGAAATTAGAATCCTGTGCTCGCGACAGAATTCCAAGATTTCGTCGGTGATGACGGCGAGATTCGTCGTGATGACGAATTGCAGCGACCGCCCGGCGACCTTGTTGATCGCTTCAGCCCGATGCACGACGTGTTGGATCAACGGGAAATTCAGAAGCGGCTCGCCGCCTTGGAACTCGATCTTGATAGCCGGACTTGGAGACTGGAAAATGAGCGCCAACGCCTTCTCGGCAGTCTCCTCTGACATATCGAAGGCTGAACGATCTTCGCTTTGGCGAGATACCTGACAGTAGGGGCAGGAGTGCTCGCACCGCAAAGACACGACCATGATGTGAAGGGAGGTGAAGTTCTCAAGCCTTCTTGCCTTGGTCCGAACCTTCAGCGCCAGCAGCTCCTTGCCGATATTGGAGGATGCATCAAAGAGGAACTGCCTGCTGCGCAGGCGGGAGTAGGCGGGGTGTGTGCTGGGAAGCTCGTGCCTGATGAACGAAGCCAGCACGGCGCGCGGCAATACCAGATATTCGCCCGCTTGGTTGGTCAGCACATACCGCTCGTCGTCCAACTGGGAAAAACGGAAGTACGCGAGCTGATAAGTGTCGTCCAACGGTCGTTGGAACTCAGTTGCCGGAGCAAACTTAGTCATCGGACTGCAGGCCCGATCTGGAAAACGCAAGCGCCAGTATCGCGTTTCTAACAGTGGCGGTTTCGGCGGCGATGCTGCTACGCAGGTCCTGATCCAAGACCTCTAGCCGCAGTCTTTCTACCGCTGCGTCGGCCGAAGTTCGCGCGGCCGCCTTGCTGAAGTTGATCGTGCATACTGCGAAGCCGCCCTCGATCGTGATCTCAACCGCAGCGTTGCCGGTTACCCGATACGCTGCGCGCTTTACACAGTCGAGGCTGAAGACTGACAGATCAAACTTGACTTGGGCAGTCTGGACGAGCTCGCTCTCGCGAGGGGTGTCCGCCATCAACAATAGCTGTAGCCAGAGCAGTGAGACCCGTGACTAGCATGGCTCGAATGGCTGGTGTGGTACGCCATGATAACGTCCGTACCATTTGAGCGGTCTAGCACCTCACCGTAGCCGAGGTCCGCCGGGACAGTGCCAGCTTCAGCGAGCTTGGTCGAAGGCTGATTTGCCGATTCGACAAGGACTGCAGCCTGAACTTGGCCGCCGAGAATCATCGTGGCCGACAAGGCCATTGGTGACAGGAAATTGCGTTTCGACATTATCCAAACCCCCGTTTGTACGGACTCATTAGCAAAACGCGCCAAGCCGGACAAGTACCGATTGTGGAGAAGTGCTTAAGGGACCACTAATGTTCCGGGCCAAATACTTGTATTGTGGAGTTGACGGGTTTCCGTCTTCTGAGCGCAATCGATCGCAGAAGCGGCCCGACGATGCTCTTTTGCAGCCGCTTCGGCTGCCGCCAGAAAGCGCTCGGATTTCAGCCCGAGAAAGCTGTTCGGAAGGTTTGGTTCTGGGCCATTGGCGATCTCCGCTTGGTGGGGTTCGCCGCAACGCGGACCATAGTCCTACATGCCACGCTTCCTGACCTCCTGGCCTACTCTCACGGGAGCGATAGGGCCAGGCGCCAAGCGCCACCATCAGGAGGGAAGCGGTCATGCCGACCATGTCTCGCGCCTGTAGCGTCTCGGGCGCCGCATCAAGGAAGCGGGCTACAGCGCTGCGGCCTGATACTGGACTCCGGGCTTCAGACGATGCATTCTCGCCTCGGGGAAGGGATCATGGGCAATTCTGTTCATGCCAGGAGGTTGGAGAGGCGACGGCCTTGGTGGCGCTCGCTTTTCCGCTATCGTCTCGCCGCCGTTCTGGTGATGCTCGGGGCGACTTCCGCGGGCTATCTTGCAGTCGGCGACGATCGGCACGAGCTGCCGCGCGTTCACCATGGCGGCGATTCGTCGGCCAGCAACGCGGCTGTCCGCGAGGCGGGCTGCGATATCAAGGGCAACATTAACGAGCGCGGCGAGCATATCTACCATATGCCGGGGCAGGAATATTACTCTGCTACGCGCGTCAACCCAGCTCGAGGAGAGCGCTGGTTCTGCTCACAATGGGAAGCGTGGTGGGCGGGCTGGCGGAAAGCGAAAGTGTAGCGATTGCCTTTAGACTACACCTTCAGTTGCTCGATGCGCGTGCTCTTTATTGGAAGTTCGAACATCGCGCCGCCCGCGACAATTTCCGATTGCTTTTCGATCGTGCACCAAAGGGCGAGTAGCCGCTCCATTTGCTTGACGACCGGAGCCTTGTAGAGGCCCTTCGAAAGAAAAAACCCGACGAGCCGAGAGCTTCGAAATGCAGCATATTCGACCTTGTTCCGGGTAATGCGTCGATCGCCAGAGATGACGATCCAACGCCCCTCCGTGCTCAGCTGGCCGATCCAGGCCACATCCGCGCCGATCCATTCTCGGGCGCAAATGGCGCCGCCTTGGCCATCTCGGCAGATCGTCGAGTAGTCGGGCCAATGCCTTCCAAGCAGGAATGCAGCCAGAGCGACGCGGCAAAGCCCATCGGGACGCGCCAGCCTAGGTCTTCCTCCCCCCGCTGCATGCCAGACGTATTGTCCTTGGGCATCGCGCCGATCCATCGGCGAGGCGTCAGTTCGTCTCGCCGACGATACTGTCATAGTCGCGGCCGATCAGTAGCAGCACGAAGCCGCAGGGCACTGTCACGCTGGTGAGGGCAATAAGGCCGAGCCATCCATAGTCCGGCTTCGCAAAATAGTAGTACCAGCTAATCGCCTGCACCAGCGGAGACACGATCAACATCCAAGCACCCCATATGCCATCCGTGTTGAGCCGGATCGTTGTCGTCGCCCGATAGCTGATTGCCATACGTATGCCCTCCCGTTCCTCAAAAGGCAGCTTCGCGCCGGTTGAGCGCGAACGCAAGCGCCGGCCCGGCTACGGCTTTGCGAGCCTCACGCCGGCGCCTCCTCCATTCTGCGGAATGAGCTCAACCCCGGCAGCCTCCAGAGCGGCCTGCAGGTCGACCAACGTGCGGTCGTATGGCGTCCGCTTGCCAGCTTCGAAATTGGCAATGGTCGTCTTGGCCACCTGGGAGGCCGCTGCCAGCTGATCCTGCGACCATCCAACAAGCGCCCGGGCTGCCCGGCATTGAGATGGCGAAATTGTCATTTTAGTTAAACCTTACATAAAGTGCGACTGTACGATATGTGCAGCCTTATACCATTAGTGCAACGTTATCGCAAATGCAGACCCAAATGCCTAACACCCCTCTTCTGGAGGCCGGCGAAGCTATGGCCGCTGCCTTCCCTTAGAAGATTTTCCCGCGCCCTGCTCGGTGCCATCGCCTCTATTCCGGGCATAAGAGGCGCGGCCGCGGCGCATGTCTCGCCGCAACCGGCGCCTCTGCCCTCCCAGGAGGAACTGCTGCAAGCCTACAGTGAGTGGCTGTTCTTCGAACGTCTGCTGCTTATGCGCGACATCTACCCTGGCGAGCGCAACCCCTACCGCCAAACAGCCCTCGTGCCCTGCAACACTCTTGCGGCGCATTACCATTTCCCGCTACGATGACCGAGAGTTATAGCCCGACATGGGAAACGGTGCCCTCGCCAGCCACGCGTGCGCTGCTCGTCTTGCAGACTGTCGGCGTTGACTTCAGGCCGCTGAGTGAACGGCAATGATCTTTCGTTCAGAAGGAAACTGCCATGCGAACGACCGAACGTGATCGACCGCCTTCCGGCTGGTTTGTGGTCGACGTGATGCGCCGCGAAGCCCGGAAGTGGGACTGGGCGGCGCTTGTCACCGATACGCATCCTGACGACGATCTAGAAGCTCGGATCTTTGCGAAGCAGTGCTGGGTCCCCATTCCCGGCAAGCACCGAAACCGAGATGCGGCTTGGGATATGTTCGAGGCGATGTCAGCCACGCGGCACTGACTGACTTTCATTCCGCAGAAGAGAAACGAACAGCCCGCTGCTGCTGGTGGCGGGTTTTTCATGTCGCGTTTCATGTCGCGTCCATCAGCCGCGCATCAGTAAAAACCGCCGGAAACCAAGGATACTCAGTTGCTACATGGTGTAACATGAGCTGAATATTACAGAAACAAGTGGTGCCCAGGGGCAAGTAGGAAATGTCTGTGCTTTCAGATCTTACCACGCACATGGCCTGCGGACAACCAACAGAAATACCAACAATATATTCTGGTGGGTTACTTCATTCCTCCCGGAATGTCCGACTGATTTGGTCCGACAGCGGCTTCACGAAATAGGAAAGCGCCGTACGCTCGCCCGTCTGGACCATTGCTTCGGCCGGCATACCGGGCACGAGCGTCAGGCCCTTGAGCTTCGTCAGTTCCGCCTGCGGAACCGACAGGCGCACCAGGTAGTACGAAATGCCGTTTTTTTCATCCGTCGCCAGATCCGCTGCGATCCGGCTGACATATCCGTTCAATATCGGCGTGGTTCTCAGATTGAAGGCTGACATCCGCAGCACGGCCTTGTGACCAAGCTGGATTTGGTCGATGTCCTTCGGGGTGATTCGTACTTCAAGCGCAAGATCGTCGCCTTCCGGCACGATTAGCATGATCGGATCGGCGGGCGTAATCACTCCGCCGACCGTATGAACTGCGAGTTGTTGAATGGTGCCTGACTGCGGCGCGACGATATCGATCCGCCGCAGTTCCTGTTCAACCGCCACCTTGCGCTCAACATACTCCCCGACCTGCGCCTGAACCTCTCTGAGCTCCTGGCCCACTTCCGACTTGAAATCCTGATCGATCTGCGGGATCTGGAGGCGCGTTTCGGCTATGCGGGCTGCCGTCTGTGCCTGATCTGCGATCTTCTCACCGCGTTCGCCACCGAAAGTGGCAACCTGGATCTTCAGGCTGTTCAACCGTTGGTCCGAGACAATGCCTTGGTTGCGCAGCCCACTTAGAACAGCAATTTCCTTTTGGAGAACCTGGATCATTTTTTCACAAGCAATTTCCTGCGCCTTGAGTCCTTCGATCTCGTGGTGATATTGAGTAATGCGTTCCGCCAATTGCGCCTGCTTCCCGTCGCGGGATTGCCTGCGGAATTCGAACAGCAACGTCTCGCTATCTATTGCCGAAGCTACGTCCGGAACATCTCTTCGGGCGAGTAGCCAGTCCGGGAAGGGGATTTCCGCGAGATCGTCACGCTCAGCATCGAGTCTTGCCAGGTAGGCGGCCAGCTCATCGAGCCGCTTGGTGACTATGGCGAGATTAGCGCGCGCCTGGGTGGCATCGAGCCGCATGAGGATGTCGCCGGCTTTTACTTTATCGCCTTCGCGCACAAGGATTTCTCCCACCACCCCGCCAGTCGGGTGCTGCACCTTCTTGACATAGGAAACGACGACAAAGTGTCCGGACGCTACAACCGCACCGGACAGATTCGTGAAGTTCGCCCAGGCTCCGGCTCCTCCCACAAAGATCACGCTCGCCAGAAGGCCCGCCACCAGGTGGCGGCGAATGGAGCTTGAAACGTCATTGTTCTGATCAATGCCGGACACCGGTATCCTCCATGTCAGCGCGCTCTGCCATGTTATCCTGTGTAGACTCGATGGCCTTCAGGACTTTGGAAGGCGCACCGAATGATCGCTGCCGTCCACCTTCCATCACCAACACCAAATCCACGGCGCGGATGACGCTCGGCTGATGGCAGACAACAACCGCAATGCCCTTGCGCTCGCGCACGGAGGCGATCGCCTTAGCGACTGCAGCTTCGCCTTCCGCGTCGAGATGGATATTGGGTTCATCCAGCACAACAAGGAAAGGGTCTCGATAAAGGGCACGGGCAAGACCGATAAGCTGGCGCTGCCCGGCGGAAAGTGCCGATCCGACCTCACCAATCGGAGTTTCGTATCCGTGCTCAAATCGGAGGATCAGTTCGTGCGTGCCCGCTGCTTTCGCCGCGGCGACAATAGCCTCAGGGTCAGGATCATGTTCAAAACGAGCAATGTTTTCGGCAATGGTGCCGTCGAACAGTTCAACACCTTGCGGCAGATAGCCGATATGGCGGCCTAGTGCTTCCCGGTCCCATTGATCGAGGCTTGCGCTGTCGATGCGAACCTTCCCGGCGACCGGCGTCCATGCGCCGACGATGGCGCGCGAGAGTGTCGACTTGCCCGAACCCGATGCGCCGATGACCCCAAGTGCGCTTCCCGCCTGAATGGCAAACGCAAGGCCGGTCACGGTCGGCTTGCTTTCACCGGGCGGAACGATTGTCACGCTTTCGAGGCGCAGTTCGCGTTCAGGTGCAGGCATAGGCACAACAGGAGCGGTTTCAGGAACCTTTTCCAAGAGGTCCTCCAGCCGCGCCCAACTCTGGCGCGCAATGAGGAAGGGTTTCCAGCTTGAAATGGCCAGATCGACCGGAGCCAGCGCACGCCCCATCATGATCGAACTGACAATCATGACCCCGGCCGTAGCCTCCTGCCTGACGACAAGGTACGCACCTACGGTAAGAATGGCCGATTGCACCTGCAGGCGCAAGTCGGCATTGCAACGCGCTGCTTGCAGCAGACCATTGCGTGCCATGTTGTGGGCAACGGTATCGCTTATCGGCCCTTGCGAGAGAGTGTTGGCAAG
>NZ_JAMYPB010000075.1:0-18811 GCF_040320135.1 Mesorhizobium sp. M0772
CTGTTCATCGGGCTCGCCCGCTCGGCGGCCGATGCGACGGAGTATTTCCAGATCCCGACCGGACGTGTGGTCGAGATCGGCACGCAGGTGGCGATCTAAGGGGTCTCGAAGGGATAAATCGTCGAGGAGGCTAATATGAGCGGCGAATTGGTGCTGGTCACCGGCGGGTCCGGCTTCCTCGGCGCTCACTGCATCCTCGAACTGTTGAAGGCCGGCTACCGCGTCCGCACCTCCGTGCGATCGGCCAGGCGCGAAGCCGATGTGCTCGCCATGCTCAAGGCAGGTGGCACGGAGCCCGGTGACGCCCTTTCATTCGCCCATGCCGATCTGATGGCCGACGCAGGCTGGCCGGCGGCGGTGGCCGGCTGCGATTACGTGCTGCATGTCGCATCGCCTTTTCCGCCCGGCGTGCCCACGCATGAGGATGACCTGATCCTTCCGGCGCGCGAGGGCGCGTTGCGCGTGCTGCGGGCGGCGCGGGATGCCGGGGTCAGGCGCGTCGTGCTCACCTCATCCTTCGCGGCCGTCGGCTATGGCAAGATGCGCGCGGATGGGCAGCCTTTCAACGAGGAAAACTGGACCGATCCGGCAGGCAAGGTCAGCGCCTATGTGAAGTCCAAGACGCTCGCCGAGCGCGCGGCCTGGGATTTCATCGCCGAGCAGGGCGGCGCGCTGGAGCTTGCGGTCGTCAATCCCGTTGGCATCTTTGGACCGGTGCTCGGCGCGGACCATTCGACCTCGACCGAATTTGTCCAGCGCATGCTGAACGGCGCCGTGCCTGGGCTGCCGCGCCTGTCCTTCGGCGTCGTCGACGCGCGCGACGTGGCGGATCTGCATGTTCGCGCCATGACCCACCCCGCCGCCAAGGGCGAACGGTTCCTCGCTGTCGCCGGCGATTTCATGACAGTGCGCGAGATCGCGCAGACCCTGAAGACGCGGCTCGGGCCGGCGGCGTCGCGCGTCTCGACGCGGGAGTTTCCCGATTGGCTGGTGCGCATCATCGGGCTGTTCAATCCGGAAGCGGCACAACTCGCAACGGAACTGGGCAAGATCAAGAACGCCACCAACGCCAAGGCGGTGCGCGTGCTCGGCTGGGCGCCACGCTCGCGCGAAGATGCGTTGACTGCCACGGGCGAAAGCCTGATCCGGCTGGGACTGGTCAAGCGACGTAAGTAATTGTGCGGGAGGCCGAACCTTAAGGGCTCGGCGTCCCGCAACGGCAGCTTTCAGCCGGCCAGTGCAGCCTTGTTCGTCTCCAGAAACTGCTTCAGCGGCACCGACTTTCGGCCGGAGAGTTTTTCGACCGCGTCGGTCACCATGCCGAGGTCACCGGCGCGGGCGGCGGCGTCGAATGAAACCAGCACCTTGGCGAAGGGTTCAGGCAGGCCGGCCGACTTCATTCCCTCGGTCAGGGCTTCGTCGGAAAGCTGGATGACCTTGATCGGCTTGCTGGTGACCTCGGTGACCAACGCCGCCACTTCGGCAGCCGTATACGCACTGGGGCCGGTGAGCGTGTAAGTCGCGCTTTCGCTGCTGTCCGAGGCGAGCCCCGCTGCGATCGCCGCCGCGAAATCGTCGCGCGTGCCGTAGGAAATGGCGCCGTCGCCGGCGGAGGTGTACCAATGACCCGACGCCAGAACCTGCGGCAACGCCATGAACAGGTTCTCGTTATACCAGCCGTTGCGGAATATCGTGTAGGGGATCCCGCTCGCCTTGATCGCCTGTTCGGTGTCGTAGTGGTCGGGCGCGAAAACAACCGGCGAACCAGGCTCGGGGTTGGGCATCGAGGTGTACAGCAGGTGGCCGACGCCAGCCTGTTTGGCCGCCGTCACCGCCGCAAGCTGCTGCTCGCGCCGCTTCCCCTGTACCTCAAGTTCGTTGGTCGAGATGACGAGTGCCCGGTCGGCTCCCGCGAAGGCCTCGGCAAGCGATTGCGGGTCGTTGAAGTCAGCGGCTCTGACGACGACGCCGCGCACCGCCAGATCGGCAAGGTTGGCGGGTGTACGGGTGGTGGCGATGATGCGGTTTGCGGGGACCTTTAATGTGTCCAGCAGGTGGTTGATGACGCCGCGGCCAAGCTGGCCGGAAGCGCCGGTGACGAGAAGGGTTGCGGTCATGGGGGATCCTGAAATTGCGCCGGGTGGCGGGTGCTTCTGACAGTCTCAAAAAGAGACCAGCACTAAAATAAGAATTGACCGGCCACCGTAAAGAAGGCAGTTTTTAGGGAGGTAGGCACCGCCAGGGAACCAGCAGCCATGGACGGCAAGGTCGTCAATCTGAGAACCAAGCTCAATATATTCAAAGCCACCAGCGATGGCGCAAACATTGCCGATTGCCCGGTTCGCGACGTGATGCAGGGCGTGAACGGCAAATGGAGTTCGCTGCTGATGGCGGCGCTCGCAGAGCAGCCCTATCGTTTCGGCGAGTTGCGGCGCCTGGTGCCCGACATCTCGCAGCGCATGCTCACTCAGACGCTCCACGATCTGCAGCGCGACGGCTTTGTTCATCGCGAAGTGTTCCCGACCAAGCCGCCAAGCGTCGAATACAGCCTGACCGATCTCGGCCGTTCGATGTTCGGCGCCTTGCATCAATTGATCCTGTGGGCCGAACTCAACCATGGTGCGGTGCGCACGGCGCGCGCTTCCTTCGACGCCGGTGGCTGATATTTTGGTCCATGCAGCAAAGGCTTGATTTGACAATGGCGCTGAAGGATTGTCCGGCCAGTGGTTGGGCGGGCAATGGAAAAATCTCTCGACATCGCGATTGCGGGCGCCGGCCCGGCGGGGCTCGCCACCGCGCTCTATCTCAAGCGCGCGGGCCACAACGTCACCATCTTCGAACGTTTCGAGGAACCCAAGCCCGTCGGTTCCGGACTGATCCTGCAGCCGACCGGGCTGAGCGTGCTCGCCGATCTCGGCCTGCTCGACGACATTCTGGCGCTGGGGAGCCGCATCGAGCGTCTGCATGGCGCCGATGCCTCGACCGGCCGCACCGTGCTCGCCGTGCGCTACGATGCGCAGCCTGGCGGCCGTTTCGGGCTGGCGGTGCACCGGGCGGCATTGTTCAACGTGTTGTTTCGCGCCGCGCAGCGCCAAGGTATCGCCATCGAAACCAGTGTCGAGATCGAGGCGCTGGACGTCGGTGAGCGGGCGATCCTGATCTTCGACAAGAGCCGAACGGTGGGGGGCCGCAGGGCAGGGCCGTTCGACCTCGTGGTCGACGCCAGCGGCTCGCGTTCGAAGCTGCGCCGGTGCCTCAACGATCCGGCCCAGCCGCGGCAGCTCACTTATGGCGCGTTCTGGGCCTCGCTCGGCTGGCGCGAAGGCTTCGACGAAAATGCGCTGCTGCAGCGCTACGACAAGGCCAGCGTGATGATCGGCGTCCTGCCGATCGGCCGACCGGAGCCGGGCGGGGAAAAGATGGCGGCGTTCTTCTGGAGCCTGAAGCCGGCGGATGCCGAAAACGTGCGCGCGGCAGGGCTCGACGCCTGGAAGGCGAGACTGGTCTCGCTGTGGCCACAGTGCGAGGCGTTCACCAGCCAGATCGACAGCTTCGACCAGCTGTCGCTGGCGCGCTACGGCCACCACACGATGAAGCTGCCGGCCGGCCGCAGGCTGGCCGTCATCGGCGATGCCGCGCATTCGACCAGCCCGCAGCTCGGGCAAGGCGCCAACATGGCGCTGCTCGACGCGGCAGCACTCAGCCATGCCTTGGCACAAACGGGCAACGTCGAGGCAGCGCTGGAAAGCTACGCCCGGGCGCGGCGATGGCATGTCCGAATCTTCCAGCTGCTGTCGCTGGCGCTGACGCCGTTCTACCAGTCGGACGGCACGATGCTGCCCTTCTTCCGCGACAGGCTGGTGGCAACCATCGCAAAGGTGCCGCCACTGCCAAGCGTGCTCGCCTCGATGGTGGCCGGCACTTTGATCGATCCGTTCAGGCGGATCGGGCTAGAGGAGGTGCACTGGCCAGATCATCCGGCGAGATCAGGGTCGAGAGAAACGAATTTCTCGCACGCAGGAATAGACGCAGCCGCTGCGGATAGTCCGGCGCCACGGCACCCTTGATCGAGGCGCGTTCGCTCAACGCCTTGCGCCAGGCCTGGACCAATGGCTTGCCGTCCAGAATGCCGAAATTGCCGATCCGGTCGAAGGCGTCGAGATAGCGGAAGACCGGGCCGTAGACGGCATCGACGAGGCAAAAGCGCTGGCCGCTGAACCACGGTCCGGCCTGGTCGGCCAGTTCGTCCTCCAGACGATCGAACATGGCCGAAAGTGCCGTGGACTCTGCCAGGAAGGCGGCCTCCGTCGAAGCCGAGTAGAACCGGCCGATGGTGTTCAATGTCGCCGAGCCGAACTCGATCCAGGCGCGATGCCGGGCACGCGCGTAGGCGTCGGCCGGATGCAGAGGATTGGCTTGCGTCTCCTCGAGGAATTCGAGAATGACGGCGGATTCGAAGATCACCGTCTCCTCGCCATTTGCCTGGACGATCAGCAGCGGCACCTTGCCCAGCGGCGAGATCGCCTTGAACCAGTCCGGCTTGTTGGCGAGGTCGATGGTGACGCGTTCGAACGGCACGCCCTTCTCAGTCAGCGAGATCGCGGCGCGCTGGACATAGGGGCACAGATGATGGCTGACCAGAATGAGCTTGCCAGTCATTTCATTCTTCTCAGGCATGTCACTCTCCCCAGACATAGTTCAACGCGCCGTCCTCTACGCGCGTCGACAGGAACATCAGTCGCGACGCTTTTGGCGCCGGACCTTCAAGCCGATCGCCGCTTTCCATATCGAAGGCGGCACCGTGCCATTGGCAGACCAGCTTGCCGTCCTTGCAGTCGAGCGGCCCGCCGAAATGCAGGCAGACATTGGCGGCGGCACGGACACGCTCGCCGCTGCGCCAGACATGGACCTCGCGGCCGAAGAACGGTGCGATCAGGCTGCCCGTCTGCGGGACGTCGGCGACTTTGCAGATTTCGTGTTTCATGGATTTTTCCCAGATTGATGCAATTGCATGCATATAGATGCATATGCATTGACCGTCAAGCTTGATGCAACTGCATCTACCGCCTAGGATGGGTCATGACCAAAACAACCACGCCTTCGCCCGAAGCCGTCAAGGCCTGGGCCCGCCTGATGCGGGTTTCGCGCCAGCTCATCGAAAAGGCGGAAGAGGCTTTGAAGACTAGCGGCTTGCCGCCGCTCGACTGGTATGACGTGCTGCATGAACTCGCCGAGGCGGGTGAGGGCGGGCTGCGGCCATTCCAGCTGACCGAGCGCACACTGTTTGCGCAGTATAACATCTCGCGGCTTCTGGCGCGCCTCGAGGCAGACGGACTGGTCGAGAAGCTCAGGGCTGCCGATGACGGCCGCGGCCAGACCATCCGCATCTCGGCCAAGGGCCGTCAGACGCGGCGATGGATGTGGGCTGTCTATGGACGGTCGATTGCGGAATTGGTCGGCGCAAAACTCTCCGCTGAGGAGCTGAAGATACTGGCGAGCCTGCTTGGAGAGTTGCGCCATCCGCCCGCCGATGATTGATCCGTCAGAATCTCGTGGTTTGCTCGGCGGCTCTCACGTCGACGATTTTTCTACCTGGCCCCTTGCGTCGAGCATAGGATTGCGCAATATGCCGAACCGTAACGTACGGTACGCCGTTTGAGGCGACCCGGCGACCTCATCGAATGGGCGGAAATTGTTGCAGGCAAGCGCCGACATCGATACCAGCGAAGTGCTGACAGAGCGGCAAAAGGCCGTCCTGGACGCGGCTTTGCGGCTGCTGGTCGAGGAGGGCGACAATCTGACCATGACGGCGGTGGCGCGCCGCGCCAGCTGCTCGAAGGAAACGCTCTACAAATGGTTCGGCGACCGCGACGGACTGCTGACGGCGACCGTGCAGTGGCAGGCATCGAAAGTGCGCGTGGTGCCGGTCGACGGTGAGCGGCTCGATCTTGCCTCGCTGACGGCAAGCCTGGAAGGCTTCGCCTCGGACTGGCTGAAGGTGATTTCGAGCGATACCTCGATCGCGCTGAACCGCGTCGCGGTCGGCCATGCCGGATCCGGAAAGGACGATCTCGGCGCCATCGTGCTGGAGAATGGCCGTTTCGCGCTGGCCAGACGGCTGAAGCCGGTGCTGCTTGCCGGCAAGCAGGCCGGGCTGCTCGACTTTACGGATGCCGAAATGGCGTTCCGGACCTTTTTCGGGCTGGTCGCCCGCGACGTGCAGATCCGTCTCCTGCTCGGCGACAGGCTGGAATTGACTGAAGCGGCGATCGGCGGCGATGCCGTCCGGGCAACGCAGCAGTTTCTCGCTCTTTATGGAGCAAAAACCGGGCCGCAAGGCCTCTAATCTCTACGGGAAGGAAGCAAAAGATGCGTGTCTATTACGATCGCGACGCCGATCTCAATCTGATCAAGGGCAAGAAGATCGCCATCATCGGCTATGGCAGCCAAGGCCGGGCGCATGCGCTCAACCTCAAGGATTCGGGCGCCAAGGAAATCGCCATCGGCCTCAAGGCGGGATCGGCGACGGCCAAGAAGGTCGAGGCCGACGGGCTCAAGGTGATGAGCGTGGCGGACGCTGCCAAATGGGCCGATTTGATGATGATGGCGACGCCTGACGAATTGCAGGCCGACATCTACAAAAACGAAATCGCGCCAAACATTCGTGACGGCGCCGCGATTGCCTTCGCGCACGGCCTCAACGTGCATTTCGGCCTCATCGAGCCGAAGTCGACCGTCGATGTCGTCATGATCGCGCCGAAAGGCCCCGGCCACACGGTGCGCGGCGAATACCAGAAGGGCGGCGGCGTGCCGTGCCTGGTCGCCGTCAACCAGGATGCTTCCGGCAACGCGCTCGATCTCGCTCTGTCCTACGCCTGCGGCGTCGGCGGCGGCCGTTCGGGCATCATCGAGACCAATTTCCGCGAGGAATGCGAGACCGATCTGTTCGGCGAGCAGGTCGTGCTCTGCGGCGGCCTGGTCGAACTGATCCGCGCCGGTTTTGAGACGCTGGTGGAAGCCGGCTATGCGCCCGAAATGGCCTATTTCGAGTGCCTGCACGAGGTCAAGCTGATCGTCGACCTGATCTATGAAGGGGGCATCGCCAACATGAACTACTCGATCTCGAACACGGCCGAATGGGGCGAATATGTCTCTGGCCCGCGCATTATCACCGCCGAGACCAAGGCCGAGATGAAGCGCGTGCTGAAGGACATCCAGACCGGAAAATTCACCTCGGAGTGGATGCAGGAATACCGCGCCGGCATGTCGCGCTTCAAGGGCATCCGCCGCAACAATGACAGCCACCAGATCGAGGAAGTCGGCGCCAAGCTGCGCGCCATGATGCCCTGGATTTCCAAGAACAAGCTGGTCGACAAGGCCAAGAACTAACCCGCAGTCGTCGGGATTGGGAGCAAAGAGCCGGCGGAGCGATCCGCCGGCTTTTTCATGCCGGTTTATCGATCAGGATACTCAGC
Source organism: Mesorhizobium sp. M0772 (assembly GCF_040320135.1). NCBI lineage: Bacteria > Pseudomonadati > Pseudomonadota > Alphaproteobacteria > Hyphomicrobiales > Phyllobacteriaceae > Mesorhizobium > Mesorhizobium sp. M0772. The sequence goes on from NZ_JAMYPB010000075.1 coordinate 7,476, forward strand.
CATAGTGCCAATGCGGCTTCGGCTCGGTGCCGGTGAACTCGACGCCGATGCGGTCGTCGCGGCGCCAGCGCACGATGGCCTTGTAGCCGATGCCGTCGACCGGCACATAGAGCAGGAACTCGTCCGGCACGCGCGCGTCTATAGACACTTTCAGCTCGGCGCCGCCGGCGTGCATGTTGCGCACCGTGCACTTGACCTCGGAATTGGTGAGGCCGGTCAGAATCGTCGCGCCTTTCAGCACGCGCTGCCGGTGTTTGTTTCGCAATTCGTTGTCGGCCATGACGGCACGTCCTTCGCGACCGGATCGGCGCGATCGTCAGATGGGGCACGATATCACGGATAGGCTGAGCCGATAAACATATGGTTAGCGGTGACCGAGACCAGCCGTCTTTCCCAAATGAAAACGGCGCCGCGTTGGGGCGGCGCCGTCGTGTATTGTCGTTTATAGTTCAGCTGTAGGGCGACCAGCATTGCTGGCGCGGGCCACCATAGGGCTGGAACGTGTTGTCCCAGGCCCGGTAGGACCGATAGCGGTCGTAGCACCACTGTACATGGGCGCTGGACAGACGCTGCGTGCGGTAATAGCGGCGGGGCGCCGGCTGCACGTAATAGCCGTCATTGTAATAGCCGTTGTTGTAGTAGCCGTTGTTGTAGATGCTGCCGAGGCCGAGACCCAGGCCGAGGCCGAGAACTGCTGCGGCGCCGGTGTCAAAATCACGGCCGCGATGGTGGCGGTGATGGCGCCAGCGCCAGTTGTCGCCGCCGTTCCAGTTGCCGCCATTCCAGTTGCCTGACCGGGCAAAGCGACGGCCGTCGTGGCGGCGCCACTGCCAATCGTTGAAGGAGCGGCGGTCATTGCCGCCCGCCCAGCTGTCGCGAACCGGTGTGATGTCAGACAATGCGGTGCTTGCCGGCACCGACAAGTCCGGCTGCAGGATCGGGCCCGCGGCGGATGGCGCCGTGAGACCCGAGAAAAGACCGAGCGCTAACAGCCCGGATTTGACTGTGGACGAAAAGAGCGAGCTCATTGCACTCTCCAAGTGATACAGGCCCCACGCCCGGATACCCCAGGGAAGTGGCCTATTGATGGACCTTGGCGTCTGAACGGAGGATGAACGGAAAGGTTCCATCAGCCATGACGAGCAGCCCTTGTTTTCATGGGCGCGTGCAGGCAAAGGTCAGCCCATGTCGCTGCGCCTCGCCACTTTCAATGTCGAAAACCTGATGAACAGGTTCGATTTCTCGGGCTTCCGCAACCAGCTCAACGAAGACCGCACGCTGGCGCTTTTCGGCATCCAGAGCGAAGCCGAATACCGGATGCTGGAGCAGGCGCGCGCCATCGCACAGTCCGACGATACGCGCCAGTTGACCGCGCTCGCCATCGCCGCCACCCGCGCCGACATCATCTGCATGCAGGAGGTTGACAACATCGAGGCGCTGAAGGCGTTCGAGTATGGCTATCTCTTCAAGATGGTGGGCGAGGGTTACCGGCAGAAATACACCACCGCCGGCAATGATTCGCGCGGCATCGACGTTGCCCTGATGATGCGCAACGAGACAGCGCAAGGTCAGCCGATCGAATTCGTGCGCATGACCAGCCATGCCTATGTCACGTTCGAGCAGTTCGGATTGCACACGCCTGAACTCGAGGCGCTCGGCAACCTGGCCAATGAACGCATCTTCCGGCGCGATTGCCTGGAGGTCGACATCAAGGTCGGCGGCGTGCCGCTGACGCTTTACCTCGTCCATTTCAAATCGATGGGCTCGCCGCGCAATGGGCTCGACGGCCGCGAGGCGACGATGCCGGTGCGCATCGCCGAGGCGCAAGCCGTGCGCCGCATCATCGAGGAGCGCTTCGGCAAAGAGCACGCAGCCGATAAAAACTGGGCGATCTGCGGCGACATGAACGACTACCGCCAGCGGGTGAAGATCGAGGGCGACGCTATCGACGGCTACCGCTTCCAGGTGATCGACGAGAGCCAGTCCTGTATCGATGTGCTCACCGCCGGCGGCTTTTGCGAGAATGTCGTCGAGCGGCGGCCGGAGATGGACCGCTGGAGTTTCTACCACACGCGCGGGCCGAAGGAGCGGCATCTGTGCCAGCTCGACTACATCCTGCTGTCGAAAGGGCTGGCGGCGAAGAATGCGACGGCGGTTCCCGACATCATCCGCAACGGCCAGCCCTGGCGCACCATCTTTCCGGCGGGACAGGCGGTGGAGCGCTTTCCGCGCGCCGGCTGGGACCGGCCGAAGGCGTCGGACCATTGTCCCGTCGCAATTACCCTGGACATGGCTTGAGCACGGTGAGCTTCGACCTGCCGCGCAACGTCATCCTGCCCGTCGACGAAATCGACGTCCGGCTCGACCCCGGCCCGCATCCGTTCGAGCGCGACAACGCGCAGGCGATCACTGACAACTGGCGGCGTGAGGTTACGGCCAATCCGGCGCTGTTCGACGGCACGGTGGTGCTGCTCTCGGCGCTCGCCTGGCGCGACAACCGGATCGTCGGGCGTTGTCACGCGGTGAAGTACTCTACCTTCCTGCTGTGGCGAAAGAACCGGCAGGGGACGGGCGCCGAGCATGCCTATGGTCACGCCATGCTGGTCGCCGGCGACAACGCCCTGGTGGCGATCCGCATGGGCGCGCACACGGTCCCGGCCGGCAGTGTCTACTTCGCTGCCGGCTCGTTCGAGCCGATCGATTTTCGCGATGGCCGCGTCGATGTCGATTTCAACATGATCCGTGAAGTGCGCGAGGAGACCGGGCTTGACCTGACAGGCGCTGCGCGCGGCAAGCGCTACCATGCGCTGTCGACTTCGACCGGCACGGTCCTCTTCCGCCGCTACCACGTCGATGCGCCGGCCGACGAGATTGCGCGGCGCATCGGCGCCTTCGTCGCGACCGAGACCGAGCCGGAGATCGAGGGGCCGGTGATCATCCGCCACGCCGCCGACCTGCCGGAAGGGCTGGCACCGCATATGAAGCCGCTGGTCGAGTGGCATTTTGGCGGTGGCGGGGGCTAACGGCGCGGATTGTTCTGCGCCGCCTTGCGGTCGTTGCGGGCGGCGACGAGGAACAGGATGACGCCGATGCCCAGCAATCCACCCATGACCATGCCCATCGTCTGGCCGACGACTGCCTGAAAATCGGCGGTGACACGATCGGGATTGGCCATGCCGTAGCGGGCGAGATACCACCAAAGTCCCGCAAGGGCGCCTTCGATGATCACCATCGTCAGTATCAGCCGCGCCTTCTTGCTCATTGCCACTCCTTGACCAGATGCTTTGCTCTAAAATTACCATCGCAGACCGGACGACAACAAGTATTGCCGATGTCGACAAGCACCCATCCTTGTGGATAGCGGTTGGTTGCGGTGGAGCTGATCTGGCGCTTATTCGTGGCGCAGCGCGTCGATCGGGTCGAGCCTGGCGCCGCGCAGCGCCGGGAAGAAGCCGAACACCATGCCGATCAGCGCCGAAAAACCGACGGCGAGCAGGATGACCGCCGGGCTCGGCGCAAACGGTATGGCCAGCGTTGCCGAGGCGAGGCCGGCCAGCGCCAGGCCGATCAGGATGCCGATAATGCCGCCGAGCAGCGACAGCACCGTCGCCTCGACCAGGAACTGGATGAGGATGTGCTTTTCATGCGCGCCGATGGCGAGCCTGATGCCGATCTCGCGGGTGCGCTCAGTGACCGAGACCAGCATGATGTTCATGATCCCGATGCCGCCGACCAGCAGGCTGACGCCCGCGACGGCGCCCAGCATGCCGGTCATGGTGGTGGTGGCGCTGGCCATGGCGTCGGCGATCTGGGTCATGTCGCGGATCGAGAAATCGTCTTCGCGGTCCGGCGTGATGCGGCGGGTGTCGCGCAAAATGTCCTCGACTCGCGGCTGCAATTCGGTGGTCGGGGTGCGGTCGTCGGCGGCGACGTAGATGTTGTCGATGTCGCGGTTGCCGGCGATGCGGCGCTGATAGGCGGCAAGCGGCATCAAGACGACATTGTCCTGGTCCTGGCCGAAGCCGGTATAGCCCTTGGGTTCGAGCAGGCCGATGATCTTGCACGAGGTGCGGTTGACGCGGATGATCTCGCCCTCGGGTTCGCCGGCGCCGAAGAATTGCTGGCGCACCGTTTCGCCGATCAGGCAGACGCCGGTGCCGGAGCGTGTTTCCGAATCCGAGAACGGGCGGCCCGACACCAGCTTCCAGTCGCGGGCGTCGAGATAGGCGCTGTCGGTGCCGGTGACGCCCGAGGTCAAGCTCTCGGTGCCGAAAATGACGCGGACTTGTTTCTGCGACGCCGGCGCAATGGCGCGCGCTCCGGTCAGGTGGGCTACGAGGGCGGCTACATCCTTGTCGGCCAGAGGCCGTACCGCCTGGTCGAGCCCGCCTGGTCCGCCGGTGCCTGCCGGGCGGCCGGAACGGACGACGAGCAGGTTCGAGCCGAGCTTGGCGATGTCCGACTTGACCTTGGCCGTGGTGCCCGAACCGATGGTCAGCATGGCGATGACGGCGGCGACACCGATGACGATGCCGAGCAGCGTCAGGAACGAGCGCAGCACATTGCGGCGGATGGAGCGCAGAGAGAGGCGGACGGTTTCCCAGATCATGACGCCAACTCCGACTTGGCCGTGTCGGACGCGACGTGGCCGTCGAGGAAGCGGATGGTGCGCTCGGCATAATCGGCGACATCGGCCTCGTGGGTGACCATGGCGATGGTCAAGCCGAGCTCCCGGTTCAGCCGCGTCAACAACTCCATGATCTCATGCGTGCGGGCGGTGTCGAGATTGCCGGTCGGCTCGTCGGCGACGAGCAGCGTAGGCCTGGTGACGATGGCGCGCGCGATCGCCACGCGCTGCTGCTGGCCGCCGGAGAGTTCGGCCGGCGTGTGGTGTTCGCGCCCGACCAGGCCGACCTCCGCCAGCGCCTGCATGGCAAGATCGCGGCGCTCGCGGGCCGGCGCGCCGCGATAGATCAGCGGCAGCTCGACATTTTCCGCCGCCGTGGTGCGCGGCAACAGATTGTAACCCTGGAAGACGAAGCCGATATAGAGATTGCGCAGAAGCGCCCGGCGGTTGCGGTCGAGCCGCCCGGCGTCGATGCCCATGAAGGAGTAGGTTCCGGCCGTCGGCGTGTCGAGGCAACCGATGATGTTCATCGCGGTCGATTTGCCCGAACCGGACGGGCCCATGATGGCGACGAATTCGCCACGCTGGATGGCGAGGTCGACGCCGGCCAGCGCATGGACCTTGGCTTCGCCCTGGCCATAGCTCTTCCAGACCGAGTCGAAACCGATGAGGCCCGCGGCCATGGCGTCAGCTCCGCAGCTGCGAGGTCGTGATAACCTCTGCACCTTCATCCAGCCCGGAGGTGATCTCGGTCAGTTCGCCGTCGGTGGAGCCGATCTTCACGTTGACCGGGTGCGGCCGGCCGTTCTCCAGCACATAGAGCGTGCGTGAGCCGTCGGTGGGCGCCTTCACCGGCTGGCGGCGGTTGCCGCCACGGCCCATGCGGCCGGTGAACAGATCGCTGAGGCTCCACGCGCGGGCAGCAGGTGCCGATGGCCGATAGCGAAACGCTGTTGAAGGCACGGTGAGCACGCTCTTGGCCTGCCTGGTGACGACCGAAACCGTGGCGGTCATGCCGGGCCGCAGCAAAAGCTCGTTATTGTTGACTTCCAACCGTGCATTGTAGGTGACGACGCCGTCGGTGGTGACCGAGGCGTAGGAGATGTCGCGGATCTCGGCGTCGAACGGCCGCTCGGGAAAGGCATCGACGGTGAAGCGTGCATGCTGGCCTGGTTTGACCGCGCCGATATCGGCCTCGTCGACCGCCGCCACCAATTCCATGTTCCTCAAATCGGCGGCGATGATGAACAGAACCGGCGCCTGCAGCGAGGAGGCGACCGTCTGGCCGGGGTCGACGGAACGCGTCAAGACGATGCCGTCGATCGGCGCATAGATGGTGCTCTTGGCAAGGTCGGTCTGCTGCGCCTTGAGATCGGCCTGGGCGATGGCGAGATTGGCCTGCGCACTATCGAGCGCCGCCTTGGAGCGGTCGCGCGTGGCAGTCGCCGCCTCGAGCGACTGATCGGTCGCCATGCCACGCCTGGTCAGTTCGGCCGCGCGGGTGAGGGCGCTTTCGTTCTCCTTCAGGGTTACCGTGGCGTCCTCGACATTGGCGGCAGCGGCCTTGGCCGAGGCTTCGGCGCGTTCGATCTGGACCTCGAGTTTCACCGTGTCGAGCGTCGCCAGCACGTCGCCCTTCTTGACCTGCTGGTTCTCTTCGGCCGAGACCGAGCGGATGATACCGGACAGCTCGCTTGAAATGTCGACCTGGGTGAGGGGCTGCAGCGTGCCGGTCGCCGAAACCGCGACGGTGAGGTCGGCAATGGTAGCCGGCGTGGTGGTGTAGTCGATCTTGGCCGGGGAGCCGGCAAACCACTGGTAGCCAGCCAACCCGGCGGCAAGTGCGATCAGCGCCAGCAGCGCGTAAAGCCAGCCCCGGCGGCGCGTCTTGCGCACGCCGCTCTGATCAAGCCCGAGCGCCGCCTCGATGGCGGAATCCGATTCCGTCTTTGGCAGATTGACAAGCTGGTCCACGCCGGACCCCTATGAAAGCGTAATGTCCCTAGTTGTGCACAGATCAGGCTTGGTGGTTCGAATATCAAATTAAATTTCGGCCATGTTCGGATTGAGGCGGAAGGTTTTTCAAGATGCAGACCCGCAATTACTTGCTCTACGATGTGTTTACGACGGAGCGGCTGGCCGGCAATCCGCTGGCTGTCGTACTCGACAGCCAAGGGCTGGATACAGCCGCCATGCAGGCCATTGCGCGCGAGTTCAACCTGTCCGAATCGGTCTTCGTGCTGCCGCCGGACAATCCAAAACATCGCAACCGCATCCGCATTTTCACGCCCGACTATGAGATGCCGTTCGCCGGACATCCGACAGTTGGCGCCGCGATCGCGCTGGCCGAACTGACAGGCGAGGGCGAAGCCGGCATCTTCGTGCTGGAGGAGAATATCGGCCCGGTGCGCTGCGCCGTCAGCCGGCACGATGGCGCCACCTTTGCCGAGTTCGACCTGGCGAAGCTGCCGGAGCCGCTGAAGCTCGATGCCGACCCGGAGGCGATCGGCGCCGCCCTCGGGCTGGCGCCGCACGAGATCGGCTTCGAGAATCACCTGGTGTCGTTCTGGTCGGCAGGCGTGCCTTACGTCACCATCCCGGTCGCCAATCTGGAGGCTGCGGCCCGGGTCAAGCTCGATAACCAGGCCTGGTCCGAACTGGCGCCGCGCAAGAGCGAATGGGCTTTCGCCAGCCCGTATGTCTATTGCCGCCAGACGGTGAACCATGACAGCGCCTTCCATGTCCGCATGATCGTGCCGGGCACGCCGTCCTATGAAGACCCGGCGACCGGTTCGGCGGCAGCCGCCTTTGCCGGCGCCATCATGCATTTCGATGCGCCCACCGACGGCATTTCGCAGCTGTGGATCGAGCAGGGGCTGGAGATGGGCCGCCCGTCACGAATCCGCTTGGAACTCACTGTCGAAGGCGGAAAACTGGCCTCCGCGCGCATCGGCGGCCATGCCATCAAGGTGGCGGAAGGCAGGCTGTTCGTGTGACCGCCTGCGGCAGTTCAGCGATTTGTCGGGAAATGATTCCGGCAGGGCTGGACAGGACCGGTATCGGCGGCTATATGCCCGCCAACGCCGGTTTTACCGGTCGAGTGGGTGCGTAGCTCAGTTGGTAGAGCAGCTGACTCTTAATCAGCGGGTCCACAGTTCAATCCTGTGCGCACCCACCAAATTTCTAGAAGAGTTGGTGGAAGACCTTGGAATGCCGGACGCGTTGACGCGCCTCGACATGCTGGGGCAGGTTTGCCTTAAACTCGGCGGCCGGTAAGCCGGTGCGCTATTTGGCGAAGGAGTGAAGGCCGCGCTGGATTAAGAAAAGCCCGGAAGCCGAAGCCGCCATCAATTAAAGCCAGTTTGAAACCACGGACTGGTGTCATACCCTAAGCGCGGATTATAATGATCCAGGAAGTTTTCGGCCCTATTTGACGGTCGCGCAACCACGGTGCCTGTCGATTTGCAATCCGGTTTCGCGGTCGGCTTGCTGCCAGCCTTCTTATGAGCTGTAGAACACGAGGTTGTAGCCTGAGCGGTGGCCACCTTTTTCTTCTCTTTCGCAGCAGCTGCTCCGGTAGCGGCCAATACTATTGCTACGCCAAAGACAACGAGTTTCATTGAAAACGCCCTCACCCTGCCCAATCCGTAATGATTGCGCCTGGTCACCGTTACGTCAATCACATTTTGTCGGCAACGGCGGCGAATAGTGCCAGTAAAAAGAGCCCACCACAGAAGCAGCGGGCCAACCCCCAGGTGGGGAATCTTTCAGCGGCCGTGCTGTTCGAGCCACCAGCCCGGAATGCCAGTGATCGGCCCGACGATGGTCAGTGAAGGTTCGGGCCGGCGCCCTCCCGTCAAATCGCTCTAGCTACTTCTCCGACACGCCAGCCTCGGCAAAACTCGCCATCCTCGCATGGCATTCCAGTGCCGAGCGGACGATGTTGACGGCGAGGCAGGCGCCGGAGCCTTCGCCGAGCCGCATGCCGAGGTCGAGCAGCGGCGGCAGGCCGAGCGCTTCGAGCAGGCGGCGGTGGCCGGATTCGGCTGAGACATGGGCGGCGATGGTGTGGGCAAGGCCGTTGGGGTGCAGCCGCGCCAGGGGTGCTGCGGCGGCCGTGCAGACGAAGCCGTCGAGCAGCACCGGGACGTTCTTGCGGCGGGCGGCGAGCGTGGCGCCGAAGATGGCGGCGAGTTCGCGGCCGCCAAGGGCGGCGGCGATCTTCAGCGGGTCGGACAGCGCGTCGGCATGGCGCTTGAGGCCGGATTCAATGGCGGTGACCTTGCGCTTCAGCCCGGCATCGTCGACGCCGGTGCCGCGCCCGGTCCATTTTTCAGCGCCGCCGCCGAACAGGGCGGTCGAGATGGCGGCCGCCGGCGTGGTGTTGCCGATGCCCATCTCGCCGAAACAGACGAGGTCGAGGTCGTTCGTCACCGCGTCGTAGCCTGCCGAGACGGCGGCGAGGAAGGTTTTTTCGTCCATTGCCGGCACGTCAGTGAAGTCGCCGGTTGGATGATCGAGATCGAGCGGGATGACGTCGAGTTCCGCGCCGGCGATGCGGGCCAGCTGGTTGATGGCGGCGCCGCCGCCGGCGAAATTCGCCACCATCTGCACCGTCACTTCCGACGGGAAGGCCGACACGCCTTGCGCCGTCACACCGTGGTTGCCGGCGAACACGAAGACTTTGACGCGGTCGAGTTTCGGCATGTCGCGACCCTGCCAGCGCGCCAGCCAGGCGGCGAGAGTTTCCAGCCGGCCCAGGCTGCCTTGCGGCTTGGTCAGCGTGTCTTGGCGGCGGGCGACGGCGTTGGCGGCGGTATCGCTGCCGGCAGGCAGATCGAGACAGGCGGCGCGCAGTTCGTCGAATGATTTGAATGGCATGGGGAAGGAATCTCCGGGGAAGAATCAGGACAGGGAAACGGAAGCGACGAGCAGGACAGTGATCTCGCCCAGCTGCTGCAGGGCGCCGATCGTGTCACCGGTGTGGCCGCCAATCTGGTTGAGGGAGAGCGCGCGCAAGGCGCTGAACACGAGAGCGAGCAGGATCAGTGCGGCAAAGGCGCCGCCGAGCCCCAGCGTCAGAAGGGGGATGGCGCCGAGCACGGCGCCGAGAACAGCTGTCTGGGCCGAGACGGTCCCGGCGCCGGCAGACAGGCCGTCACTGCGCGCCGCCGGCGCCAGATGCATGAACGCGCCGAGCAGGCCGCGCGATGCGGCGTGTGCGGCGATCAGCGCGAAGAGCACGCTTGTCGGATTGGCCAGTTGCGACAGCGCGCTCCAGCGGATGAGCATCGACAGGCCAAGAGCTGCTGCGCCATAGGCGCCGATGCGGCTGTCGCGCATGATCTCCAGTTTTTTATCGCGCGTCTTGCCGCCGCCAAAACCGTCGGCGACATCCGACAGCCCGTCCTCATGCAGGCAGCCCGTGGCGAGCAGGGTTGCTGCAAGCGCAAGGGCTGCTGCCGGGCCGGGGGCAAGGCCGAGCTGTACGCCCGCTGCGTAGACGACAGCACCAGCCACAGCGATGGCGAGGCCGGCGACAGGCGCCGCCCAGATCGCATCGGCCAGGCTGCGGCCACGAAGGTCGAAGACCGGCAGCGGCAGCCGGGTGAAGAAGACGAGGCAAAGCGCGACGTCCTCGAGCGCTTGCCGGGGCGAGGGCACGGCGGTCATGCACTCCTCGCAATGGCATGAAAGAAGGTGCCGCTCACATGGCCGCGCCGATAGCCGGAGGCGCCGAGTGGATTGCCCTGGCCATCGGCGAGGTCGGCCAGCGGCTCGTCATTGCCGGTCGCAATCATCTGCGCATAGTGGAATTCATGGCCACGGATCAGCGCGCCTTGCGGCCCCAGCGGACAGGCGACGCGCAGGCGTGCCTCGCGGTAGCCGAGGTTCATCTTGCGCTTGGCAAAGCTGGTGGAATGGCCGAGCAGGCCAAGCATGGCGTGCGTCTCGCCGGCCGCGTCCTCCAGCGCTTCGCCCAGCACCATGAAGCCGCCGCACTCGCCATGGATCGGCTTGGTCTCGGCAAACCTGGCCATGCCAGCTCGGAAATTGGTCGCCGCCGCGAGGCTGCCGGAGTGGAGCTCGGGATAGCCGCCGGGCAGCCAGCAGACATCGCAATTCTGCACCGGTGCTTCGTCGGCTAGCGGCGAGAACGGCACGATCTCGGCGCCGGCCTGACGCCAGTGGGCGGCGACGTGCGGATAGAGGAAGGTGAAGGCGGCGTCTTCGGCGAGCGCGATTCGTTGGCCGGGCGGCTGCAAGGCATGTTCGAAACTGCCTGATGCCGGCGAAAACGGCGCGGCCAGCGCCATGATGGCGTCAAGGTCGAGGGATTTCTCGACCATGTCGGCGAGGCGGTCGAGATGCGTCATCAGGTCGGCATATTCGCCGGCCTGGACGAGGCCGAGATGGCGCTCCGGCAAATTGAGCGTGGGATCGCGCAGGATGGCGCCGACGACCGGCAGGCCGAGCGTTTCGATCGCCTCGCTGCACAGCTTGCGGTGGCGCTCGCTGCCGAGGCGGTTGAGCACGATTCCGGCCATGCGCACATCGGGATCATAGGTGGCAAAACCCTTGGCGACCGCGGCCCCCGTGGTGGGCTGAGACCACCCGGGGCGCGCCATAAGCACCGGCCGGTTGTTCAGCCCCGCCACAACGGCCGCCCGCGCCGGGCGGCCAGGGGCGGCCCGCGTGCCCTCGAACA
>NZ_JAMYPB010000076.1:0-18384 GCF_040320135.1 Mesorhizobium sp. M0772
GTGAGAGCATTTATCTCAGCCGAAACGAAGAGCTTCGTCAGGCACGCACCCAGTCACCAGTGAGTTGCCCTGTCCCTCGTGCGGAGCGCCAGTTGCTCCGTCCGAACGGGTGCGCCCGACATGGTTGACGCGATCCCAAAGAAAACCGGAAGAGCGGACTTGGATCGCTTGACCTGGGCAAATATGATCCTGACGCCTTGCAGAGGGACTGGATGGAAATCGGTCGGGTCGAGCGCAAGCTCTCGGCGATCCTTGCGGCTGACCTCGCCGGGTACAGTCAACTGATGGGCGCTGACGAAGAAGGTGCCCTCGAGCGCTTGAACAGCCATCAACGTGACCACCTCGATCCCTGTATTGCCGTCGGCGACATCATCGAACAGGACGGTCACGTCTTGGGCGCGGGGGTCAACATCGCCGCGCGTCTGGAGAGGATCGCCGAGCCTGGCAGGATCTGCGTTTCCGAACGCGTGCAGGAACATGCAGCGGGAAAGATCGGCCTGCGCATCGAGGACTCGTGACGTCCGGCGGAGTGCCCAGAATTTTGCCTGGTATCGTCGCGCCTCATCCATTCGGCCCAGCTGAGCATTTGCCGCGAACATAACAGCCTGAGGGCTGGCCGTTTGGCGACGCCCGCTTTTGGTGAATGGACTGAACCGGGGAACCGACTGTCATGAGGCGCGAAGCCGCCGTTCGCGTCGTGAAAGACATACCTCCACATCGGTGAGATTGTGGAATAGCGGTGACCAACCTGGACTAAGATCTAGGGTCAAAGGGGGCGCTCACGAGCCGCCTAATCGATAGACCGGGATGCCGAGCTTGCGGGCCTTGTCGGCGAGGTTCTCCTGAATGCCGGTGCCGGGAAAGATGATGACGCCGATCGGCATGACCGCCAACATCTGGTCGTTGCGCTTAAAGGGAGCGGCCTTGGCGTGTCTGCTCCAGTCGGGCTTGAAGGCGACCTGCGGCACCTTGCGATGATCGGCCCAGCCGGCGGCGATCTTTTCGGCGCCTTTGCGTGATCCGCCGTGCATCAACACCATGTCGGGGTGCTTGGCACGGATTTGGTCGAGCTTTGCCCAGATCAGCTCGTGATCGGCGGTATCGCCGCCGGAGAAGGCGATCTTGGAGCCAGCGGGCAACATGACGTCGGCTTCCGCGCGCCGCCTGGCCGCGAGGAAGTCGCGGCTATCGATCATTGCGGCGGTGAGATGGTGGTGGTTTACCATCGACCCCGTGCGCGGTCGCCAGGCAGAACCGGTGTACTGATCGTAGTGTTCGGCGGCCTGGTCACGCATCAACTCGAAGGCGTCGCGCCGTTCGATCATGGTCTGGCCCTGGGCGGTGAGTGTCTCGAGTTCAACCGCCTTGATCTCGCTTCCGTCCTGCTCGCGCTGCAGGCGGCGCTGGGCCTGCTCATTGTCGTCCAGTTGCCGCTCGATCCGTTGTACAGCTCGGTGGAAGACATTGGTGACGGACCAGAGCAGGTCATCAAGGTCGGGTTCGAGGCGCGTGTCGGCGAGGGTGCCGATGAGGGCGTCAAAGATGTCGGCCACGGCTCCGGCCACTTGGTCGCCACCGGGGAGCGGTCGCGGATCGGGCTCGTCCGCAAATGGTCGCCAGCCATAGAGCTGGAGTTCGGTGAGGATGTGATCGGTCGCAGAAGCGGCGTGGTGCGGTTCAATGTCGTCGTGCTCGCTCATGGGGATGCTCCCGTCGGTTTGACCGCGACCCTCGCGGCCTTCATGGCGACGAGAGCCCACGGGCGGGTTGGCCCGACACCCCAAGCGAAGCGGAGGGCCGGAGCGCAGCGGAGGATGGCGGCGGCCGGCTATTTTGCATCGCGATGGAAAGGCGTCGCGCCCGATCCCTGCCATTCGCGAGTGGTCGTGCGTCGCCGGAAAATAGTCGGCCGCCGCCATTGCCTGGCCGGCCAGTTCGTGGCCCGATCGCCCTCTCGAAGGCCGGGTCGCGGTTCTCTGCCGGCGGGCTACGCATCCATTGCGCCGCACCGGCACCGTGCGCCGCGCGCTTCCCCTCACGGCTCATGCCGCCTGTGTCAGGTAGCGGATACGATCTTTGCGCATGAGCTGATCCGCAATCGAGGACCGGAAGTCGACAAGTCCGAAATGGCGGAGGTCTTCGTTGAAGTCCTCCGTCACCGGCGACAGCACGATTGCCTCGATTCCGGCGTCCGTAGCGCGCTCTAGCAGGTTGTCTCGGGCACCGTCACCGGCCGGATCGTTGTCGCGGATGACATAGAGCCGGCGCAGGGTCGGCGGGAACAGGATGGCGGCAAGATGGGCTGCTGAGAGTGCCGCAGCCATCGCCATATCGGGCAAGGCGCATCTGAGCGATAGCGTCGTCTCGATGCCTTCGCCTGCCGCCATGACGCTGCCGGGTACGCCGAAGCGGACGGCGTTACCGAGAAGTTCACCCATTGCCCGACGCGGCGTGTCGACCGGTGCCTTGCCGGTGCCATCCGGTGCGAGCCAGGTGCGGTGCGCGCCGGTCAGATGTCCATCCAAGTTGGTAACGGCGGCAATCATTGCCGGCAAGGTCTCGGTCGGTCCATGACCGCCGGGCCGGTAGTAGCAGCGCGGATGGAACCGCAGCGATCCGGTGCCGGACAAAGTCGCAATGCCACGTCCACGCAAATAGGTTTCCACGAGGGTGCCGATAATGGGCTTCGACATGGCGACCAGTCGGCGAGCCGCTTCCGGAGATCCAATGGGGACCTGCGTGATCGGCGCGGCCGGTCGGGGTGGCATGGCATCTGGCATAGCGAGAAACAGGCGCGCCTCATCGGCGACGTCCCGGAAGTTGACCAGTCCGAGGGATTCGCGGATGACGTCGAGCAGGTCGCCATGCTCGCCGGTAGCGGCGTCGGTCCATTTGCCTGGCGGTCCCTTCGGGGATGGCTGCAGACGCACGAACATCGAGCGGCCCGGCGCATTGCGGACGTCGCCGACGCTCCAATAGTTGCCCTGGCGACGGCCATTGGAGAGGTAGTGGCGGCACACCGCCTCGGCATGTTCGGCGAGGCGGTGTGCGAGGTCGGATGCAGCGTGACGCGGAATCATGCAGCCTCCCGCTCACTGACCCGCTCGATTGGGAAGCGGTCGAGCACGCGCTCCAGCACGGCGAGCCCGTTGGCGTCGATCGGCACGAACATCCTGAGCTTCCACGAAATGATCTCGTGGAAGAGACCGTAGGCGGTGAGGCGCTCCCGCATCGTGTCGGTGAAGCCCGACAGTTCGATGCGCCACGCGCCCATGACGCGGCTGCGGCGAAGCTGGAGACCCTCGGCGAGATCAAGGATCGTCCGCCCGTCGATCAGCGCCGCGAGCGCCTGCTCGGGCGATAGCGATGCGACGCCTGTCGCCGTGGCGTTGGCGGCCCAGGCCGGCGTGACAAGGCGACCAATTATGCGCTCGCCCTCGTCGGTCTGAAGTCGAAAAACGCGGGTCGACTCGTTTGGCAGACGCTTCCAGATCGGCAACAACAGGCCCGTCACCATGTGCAGCACGGCATCGGCAAACTCGGGAGTCTCGGCGACCTCCGCATTCCATCCTGCAGCGAAAGCTTCACGGTGGGCCTCGACCCAGCGGGTTTCGCCCATAGCCTTGAGCGGCATGTTCTGGCCTTCCATTGGCCGGATCAGGCGGACCCGCCGCTCGATCTCGCCGTCGTCGAGCATGATGCTGGTGGTTGGGATCTGCACGGCGGCGCGGCCAGATTGCTCGTTGATCAGTAGGATGGCGCGCAAATCGCGAAGGTGATGGAGCGCCGCATCGAGCATGACGGGCCGATTGCGCTTGCGCTGGGTGATCGTCAGCAGCCGCGTTTCGGCGCCGGTGCGCGGATGGGCGTAGATGACCTGCCGGTCGGTGATGACGAAGCTCTCGGCCCGCAGGGTCTCCAGCCCGGTGTCATAGGTGCCCGAGGCGATGGCGCCACCGATCCGAGCGGCCAGAAGCTGCTCGAAGGCGCCGAACAGCACGCCCTGCACTTCGATGGTCAGCGCCAACAGGCGATTGAGGAAGGTGGTGATCGGCGGCAACTCGTCCTTGATGCCGTTGTTGTCCATCAGCTTGAGACCGGTCGCCGCCTCGAAACGCTGGAGTGTGCAGCCCTCGACCTTGCCGCGTACGATCAGGAGATAGAGCTGCCGCAAGGCATCGCCGGCATAGTGGCTTTCAAGATTGTCCTCTGGCCGGAACAGCCCTTGGCCACCGGTCTGGCGCTGGCCGCGCGTGATTGCGCCCAACGTGTCGAGACGGCGGGCGATCGTCGAGAGGAAGCGCTTTTCCGCCTTCACATTGGTCGAGATCGGCCGGAACAGCGGCGGCTGCGCCTGATTGGTCCGATGCGTGCGGCCCAGGCCCTGGATGGCGGTGTCGGCCTTCCACCCGGCTTCGAGCAGATAATGCACACGCAGCCGCGTGTTCCGTGCCAAGAGTTCGGCATGGTAGGAACGACCCGTCCCGCCGGCGTCGGAAAACACCAGAACGCGCTTCTGATCGTCCATGAAGGACTGCGCCTCGGCCAGATTTGCCGACCCTGCTCGGTGCTCGACGACCAGGCGGTCGCGCTTGCGCACGATGCGGCGCGAGCGGCCAGTGACTTCGGCGACGAGGTCCGCGCCGAAATGTTGGACGATCTGGTCGAGCGCACCGGGGACAGGCGTCAAGCTGGCGAGTTTCGCGATCAGCTCGTCGCGCCGGGCGACCGCCTCGCGGCTCTCGACCGGCTGGCCATCGCGGTAGACCGGGCGCGACGACAGATTGCCCTCCGAATCCGTGAAGGGCTCGTAGAGCTGCACCGGGAAGGAATGAGCGAGGTAGTCGAGGACGTATTCGCGCGGCGTGATGTCGACGCGAACATCGTTCCATTCCTCGGTCGGCAACTCGGCCAGCCGCCGCTCCATGAGCGCCTCACCCGTCGAGACGATCTGGACAACGGCCGCATGGCCCTCCTCCAGATCGCCGGTGATGGATTTGATCAGGGTCGGTGTCTTCATGCTGGTCAACAAATGGCCGAAGAAGCGCTGCTTGGCGCTTTCAAAGGCGCTGCGCGCGGTCGACTTGGCCTGGGCATTGAGCGTGCCGGTGCTGCCGGTGATGTTGGCCGCCTGCATCGCAGCATCGAGATTGTTGTGGATGACGCCGAAGGCCCCAGCGTACGCGTCATAGATGCGGACCTGTTCGGGCGTCAGCTCATGCTCGAGCAGTTCGTATTCGACACCGTTGAAAGAGAGCGAGCGGGCGGTATAGAGGCCAAGTGCCCTGAGGTCGCGTGCCAGTACTTCCATCGCCGCCACGCCGCCAGCCTCGATCGCCTCGACGAACTCGGCGCGGGTCGAGAATGGAAAATGCTCGCCGCCCCAGAGGCCGAGCCGCTGGGCATAGGCGAGATTGTGCACGGTGGTGGCGCCAGTCGCCGACACATAGACGATGCGGGCATTCGGCAGGGCGTGCTGTAGCCTCAGGCCGGCACGGCCTTGCTGGGAGGGAGCGGCGTCGCCGCGTTCGCTCTTGCCGCCACCGGCATTTTGCATGGCGTGCGCCTCGTCGAAGATGATGACCCCATCGAAATCCGGACCCAACCATTCGACGATCTGCTTGACCCGCGAAAGCCTCTCGCCGCGATCGTCGGACCGCAGCGTGGCATAGGTGGTGAACAGGATGCCGTCCGCCAGCGTGATCGGCCTGCCCTGCGGGAAGCGGGAGAGCGGGGTGACCAGCAAGCGCTCCATGCCGAGCGCGGACCAGTCGCGCTGCGCATCCTCGATGAGCTTGTCTGACTTGGAGATCCAGACGGCCTTGCGACGGCCCTGCATCCAATTGTCTAGGATTACGGCGGCGGACTCGCGGCCCTTGCCTACACCGGTACCGTCGCCGATCATGAAGCCTTGCCGGAAGCGCACGGCCCGCGCCGCGTCATCTGCCGCCGCGCTAATTACGTCAAAGGTATCGTCGAGCGTCCAGGCGCCGGCGAGATACTCGGCGTGAGCATCGCCCGCATAGATGACGGTCTCGAGCTGCGCGTCCGAGAGCAGGTCAAGGACGTTCTTCGGCAGGCGCGGCCGATAACTCGGCTTGGGCGGCGCGACCGAGGCCATGGCCGCCGATTGCACGAGTTGGGTGGGGTGCGGCTGCGCGCCGGGAATGCGGATCGCCTGAAGCGCGTAGTCCTCGTAGATGGCGTCGCTGATGTGGCCGCCCTCGGCGGCCTTCCAGTCGAGCACCTGATAGGCGAGCTCAACGGCATCGGGATCAGTGAGCGGTGGCCGCGGTGTTATTCTTGCCGTGGGACCAAGATAGCCGCGCACTGTGCGGGGTGCGGCCGACGACGATGTGGGAGTTGCACCTGCGGGTATGGTGACCGGCAGCCGTGCCGGCACATGCTCGCCGACCCATGCGATCAGCGTCGCGGCATCCGGGGCAACGCCCTGATCTGCCGGGAACACGTCCGGATCGTCCGCCGGCACCCGGTCGATGACGGTGAGGCGTGTCGGAAAGGTCGTGCCATGCTTGGCGTAGGCCGAGCCGTCGATGGCGGCGGAGAAGACGATGCGGCCACGTTCCTGCAGGCGAGTAAAGGCGGCGGTCCAGGCCGGGTGGTCGGGCGCGAAGTTCGCACCGGTAATCGTCACCAGCCGCCCGCCGGGCGCAAGGCGCGCCAGGGCCGAGGCGATGTGCCGCCAGGCCGCGTCGGCCATGCGGCCCTCGACGTTGGCCATGACCGAAAAGGGCGGGTTCATCAGCACCACGCTCGGCACGGCGCCGGGATAGAGATGGTCGTCGATCTGGGCGGCGTCGAAGCGGCTGGCGCAGACGGCCGGAAAGAGGCCGGAGAGAAGTGCCGCGCGGGTTTCGGCAAGCTCGTTGAGAATGAGCGAGGCGCCGGCTATCTCGGCCAGGATGGCGAGCAGCCCGGTGCCGGCGGAAGGCTCCAGCACACGGTCGGCCGGCGTGATGGCAGCGGCCGTTGCGGCGACCATGCCGAGCGGAATCGGCGTCGAGAACTGCTGGAAGGTCTGTGCTTCTTCGGATCGGCGGGTATGCGTCGGCATGAGCCGGGCGATCTTCGACAATGCTGACAGCCGGAGAGCCGGAGACGCGGCCTTGCGGAACAACGCCTTTCCGTACTTGCGCAGGAAAAGGACCGTCGCAGCCTCGCAGGCATCGTAGGCCTGCTTCCAGTCCCAGGCGCCGGCTGCGTCGGAGGCGCCGAATGCGGCTTCCATCGCCGCGCGCAACTTTGGCGCGTCGATGCTGTCGCCGCGCTCGAGATGGGGAAGCAGAAGGCCGGCGGCGGCGAAGATAGCGCCGGCTGCACCGGTTTGGGGGAGCGGGAGCGGCGCGGCTGCGGGAACTGCCACAGCGGGCGAGATCATGTACATGGTGTGAACCTCGGGAGAGCGGGGACAGGATCGAGCCGCGCGGCGCTCTCTCTGGACCGTGCGGATTCAAAACCATCCCGGCTCGCCTCTCCCTCTCTGGCCTCCACCGAAGCCAAAATGAAACAAGCGCCCCGCCATGAGGTGGAGCGCTTGCCGGTATCAACCGATGTCGATCATATTCCGCCGTCAGGCCCCGACTTCTGTAGGAAACCATTGGCGCTGTCGGGATCGGGCGGCAGGTAGGCATCATAGGGATTGCCGTCGGCAAGATGAGCGAACGGCGTGAACTCGTAGTGAAGAAGAAAGGGCCGAGCGACCCGCGCCACTCCGCCGACGGTGCTATCCGGCGGCGACCGCGTGTGCGGCAGTCTCATGGGTGGCCGAGCCGTCCTCGTCATCACCGGCCAGGAATTCGGGGAGGTCAGCTTCCTCGCCCACATTCGGCCGGGCGGCGTCATTGCCGCGAAGGCGGAGCGGTTCGGGTAGCCAGCCACTATCGGCCAGGAGGCGCTCGGCCTCTTTGGCCATGTCGGCCTTCTTGAGATGGTCGATAAGCTGGGCGGCCTGGTCGCCGGCGCCTTCGCGCACGGCTTCGAGAATGCGGGACTTGGTGACGCGACCGAGATAGTTATCCACCGTCGGCCGCCAGCCGGCATCTACCATGTCAAGCCCGGTGGCACGGGACAACCGATCGGCTTCACGCCGGCGCTGATCGAGTCCATGCTGGGAAACGCCGCTGCCGTAGGGATTGGGTCGTTCGAACAAGGCGTTGATCCCATAGCTGACGCAATGCGCCAGCAGCGTCTGCCGGCTTGCTTCATCGAGTCCGTCGAGCCACGCCCATAGGGCCTCGTCGTCATCCAGTGGAATGTCGCTCTTCCATGCCTCATGGCGCTCATGGACGGCCTTGGCCGCAGGGCTGTCCTTGAGACCGACGTCCTGCCACGGCAAGTGGACATGTCGGACGAAGGCCTCGACGCAGCCGATGGCGGAACGCTGACCGAAGGTGTCGAGGACGAGCCGGTGCAAGAGCGCCGTGATGGCCACATGCTGGTTCTCGGCCAGTGCGTTGCGCAGCGCCAACGTGCGATGGGCAGTAAGTTCGATGACCAGGCGCTCGGGTAGCGGCTTGATGGTGTCGCCGTCATCCTCCTCAGGCTCGGACGCCTGCGCGCCGATGGTGATAATCGCGCGGGCCGAAGGATTGTGTCTGCTGTCTTCGTTCTCGGTGGCGCAACCTGGCTCGGCCGAGTGGCCGTCGACCGCCTGCATCGCTTCGTCCTCGGGGCGCACATGGGCCCGATCGACGACGAGATCGCCATCACGATCGATGCTGATGAACACACCGGCGCGGGCGATCTCGGCCCCATCGTAGTGCATCGGCCGGCTCTCGAAGGCCTCAAGCGCGGTCTCGATGTGACCGAGGCGCTGATCGACATCGTCGGGGAGTTCGTCGGATTCGCCATACTCGGCTTCCAGCCGGTCGTACTCCGCCCGCAGGGCTTCGCGTTCCGCCCGCTCCGCGTCGGTTAGACCGACGGGGGTGCCAGCGATTGCCCGCAGACCGTGATTGTACCCGTAGGGCAGATCGGCATCGACCACGATCCACTTCCAGCCCTCCGCCGCGATCTCGTCGGCGATCGACTTCAGCCTATCGCCGACCAAGCGGTCGAGCAGAGCGGGGTCCTGCAGCCAGCCGCCATTGTCGGCCTCGAACAGGTCGCGCAGCACCACGCCGCCGGCAGCGACATACGCGTCGACACCGACGAACAGCGCCCGGCGATCGCTTGCCCGCACAGTGGTCTCCGTCAGCAGGCGCCGGATCTGCTGCGGCTCCTTCGACCAGGAGTTTTCGAGCGCCTCCCAGACCTGCTCCTGACGGGCGTGATCGTCGGTCACGGTGAACGCCATGAGCTGCTCGAGCTTCATGCCATCCTGCTCGTAAATCTCCTGCAGCTTGGCCGAAACCCTAGCCAGCCTGAGGCGCTGCTGCACGAATGTTGCGGAGACGAAGAAGCGTGCGGCAATCTCCTCATGGCTCGCGCCCTGGTCATGAAGTGTCTGGAAGGCGCGAAACATGTCGAGCGGATGTAAATCTTCGCGCTGAAAATTCTCGGCCAGCGAGTCCTCCTCGATCGGGACCGCGCTGTGGGCGTCGCTTATGACGCAGGGAACTGGCTCGGTCTTGCTCATGCGCTTCTGCTTGACCAGCAGTTCCAGCGCGCGATAGCGGCGCCCGCCAGCCGGCACCTCAAACATGCCGGTCTCGTTGCCCTCGCCGTCCAACACTGGCCGGACGTTGAGGCTCTGGAGCAGGCCGCGCCGGGCGATCGACGCGGCGAGGTCCTCTATGGTTTCCCCGCGCTTGATGCGCCGGACATTGGACTGGCTCAGCATCAGCTTGTTGAAGGGGATGTCACGTGAAGCGTTGAGGGTGATCTTCTGCTTGGGCGTAGCCATGTGGACTATCTCCGCGACGGGCGGCCGAAACTCTCTCGTCCTCCAAACCCGTCAAAAAAGACGGGCGCAGCCCTCTCACTCTGAGGACTGAGCCGCACCGAAGATCCAGAGGTGGGGACAGGGCCGCAGACACGACTGCGCATCTGCGGCTTGCGGATTACAAGCTGAGATCTCACTCGCCGTCTCGGCCAGATTGGCCGGCATGGTCGAGTTGCGTTCGGCGTCGCGAAGGTTTCCGCCCCGGCGGACCGCCTCTGCCCAGACGGAAATCGGCAGGTCGGTGCCAAAGAGCATGTCCCGCTCGATGCCGATGCCGAAAGGCAGCCGGATCGACGTCATCTCGAGCGCGGTTGCGAGCCAATTCCTTCGCCGAGTTGATTTGAAGAGCTTCACCACCCGTACGTGTTCGGCGTCGCGATCGCGGCTATTGGCGAGCAGGCACGCGCAGTTCCTCGGTGAGAACGATCATGCCGCCCTCTTCTCGATTTCGACCTCATCGACGCTGGCGGGCCCTGCCCTGGTTCCGTTGTCGGGTTGCGGAAGGAAGGCGAGCAACCAGTCGGCTGCCTTGCTGGCTTGGGAGGCGGCACGCACGATGGCTCGGTTGTCTTCGCGCAGGACGTCGAGCCAGGAGGCCAGGTAATCGGCGTGGCGCACGGTCGGCGCAATACCTCGCGAGGCGCAGCAGAAGGCTGCGTTCATTTCGGCGACCAGTTCCTCGAAAGCATATCGCTTTGTGCCGAAGGCGCAGCCGAGGTCACGGCCGACGCGGGAGGGATGGCCGGTCGCATGGCCAAGCTCGTGCAGGGCGGTGCGGTGCCAGTCAATGGTCTCGAAATACGCCTGCGGAGGCGGCACCTGCACGTAGTCGTGCGCCGGCACATAATAGGCGCTATTGCCGCCGATGCGGAAATCGATCCCTGTCGCCTTGATCAGCGCCTCGACGGCCGGTTCGATCAGTCCGGGCTCTGGTGCGGGCGGAAACACCGCCAGATCGTCGGGCAGATTTTCGCATTGCGCGACGTTGAAGACGGTGAAGCGCTTCAGAAACTGTATGGCCCGTGCTGCCTCGCCGGTCTCCCGCGCGCGTTTCTTCTCGTCGTCAGGGATGAAGCGGTCAGAATAGACGACGGTGGTCCCGTGTTCGCCCTTGCGGACATGGCCGCCCAGCGATAGCGCCTGGCGGAAAGTCAGCCAGCCCTGGACGGGAAAGCCATGCTCGACGACCGCACCCCACAGGATCAGCACGTTGATCCCCGAATAGGCACGGCCAGAGGCGGCATTGGCCGGCATGGCGAGGGGTGCTTGCGCCGCCGCCGTGCCCCAGGGCACCCAGGGAAAGCGCCCAGCCTCCAGCTCGGCGATGATCTTGTTGGTGATGTCATCATAGAGGCTTGCCCGGTCGGCGCCGGCGCGAGCGTAATGTCTGGACATCGGGTTTCTCCGCGACGGGCGCCGGAGGCCTCTCCTCCAGCTCTCAACCCGTCACGGCAAACCGGTCCGTACTCTCGCTCTAGAGGCTAGCCGCCGGACTGCGTGCCGAATGCGGTCGGTAAGCGTTTGTGCGACGTCGAAATAACCTTCCCAGGCTTCGCGCAACTGAGCCCGCGCGGCGGCGGCGAAGACATCGAAGCCGTTGGCGTTTTTCGCAGGTGGGCAACTCATCCCAGCTGACAGGCACCGCGCACGACGCCCCCGCGCGTGCCCGAGTCGACCAGGGGCAGATTGCAGTGGAGCCCTGGCCGTTGCGCAGGTAATCGAGAAACATTCGGCCCTTGCGCTTCGCCTTGCTCATATTGGCGACGAAGCGCGACGGATCTGTACGGGCCAGCAGTTCGGCGAAGTCCTGGCAGAAGCTCTTGACCTCGTCCCAGTCTGCCTCCGGGAGGAGCAGGACGACCACATGAACGCCCTTGCCGCCGGACAGCAACGGCCACGACTGCAATCCAAGCGCTTCCAGAATGCTCCGAATGTCGAGGGCTGCCTGCTTGACGGCAGCAAAGCCCAAGCCCTGTCGGGGTCGATGTCGAAGATCATGCGGTGCGGCAGATCCGGCTGCTGGCGACGGCTTCCCCAGATGTGGAATTCGAGCACGTCTGGACGCCCGCGATCAGCCCAGCCAAGTCATCGACCACGAGATGCGGCTTTCCTTACCGGACACCTTCTCCAAGTGGCCATCATGGATGGCACTGGGCACGCCTGGCAGGTTGTGCTTCTGAAAGAAGGTCTGCTGCAGGTCGCCGTGAGTATCGCGCACCAGCGACAGCGGCCGATCCTGAATGTGCGGCAGCATCTTCTCGGCGACCACTGCGTAGTAGGCGGCGAGCGTGGATTTGGTCACCTTGGTGCCTGGATACATGACCTTGTCCGGATGCGTCAGCTTGACGCCGACAGCAGCGGCGATCTCGTTGCCGGATCGAGATTGGCCGAGTCTCTGGGCCGTTTGCGCCTTTTGTTGAGAGTGCCGTCTACTCGGACATGAGGAACTCGGATACATGTCAATACGCTGCCTGGGATTCGGTTCCATGCCCAAGCACCGCGCCGGCGACCGTCGGCGCTCAAGGAAGAACGGCGCATAAGCCGCAGTCCTGCGCGCGGCCGCAACAGCGGACAATTGTCACGCGCAGGACGGAGGAAATTCGCCCCCCGCCGCGGGCGGTGAGCAGGACAGCCGTAGGAGCGTCAGCATAGCGCCGGCCGCAGGACGGGACGCGGGACCGACTGTCCCCGTCCGCGGTGGTCCGCATGTTTTGGTTCGAAGCCCACCGGCTGAGATCGCGCAGTTCAGTTCTCGACAGTCCGACCGCTGATCCGCGATGATGCAAACAGGATTGAACCACACCAGAGCCGAGTTTGGCTGCAAGAAATCGATCTGGTCTTGCACCCTTTCGGCTTCTTCCTCAATTGCGTTGCAGCTTGTGAATTCCAAGCCTGACAGGCCCTCCCCTGTCACAACTCGTGCAGAAAGCGCTCGCTCGACCGAACTGAGAATGCGGCTTTTCCATTGCGCTCGATGAGGCGTTTTGCCGTTGCATGGTGCGAACATGATCTGCAACAAGCTCGCAACACATGCCACTCGCGAAATGTCGAGCGCCCATACAGGCCACCGTGAACGCTGCCAGGCGCTCTCAAGCGTCAACGCCGGTTGCTGTTTAGCTGGCGACGTCCCTTGGCACGCTTTCGGTCGGAGAAAAGCGAATATCCGCCGTCCTCCCGAAATCTGCAGCGACGCATGAGCCCCGGGCTTGACCCATTGCGTCGCCGAGATTTATTCCCTTGGGCGCCGGCATGGTGTGCCCCAGGAACCTCTTCCACAGTCGCTAGCCAATAGCGGGGCTCGAATTGATGCGGCTGAGCCCACAAATTGGTCGATCGCGCGGCCAATCGAAAGCCATGAAGAGAGGTGGAAACCCTGTAGTGCCGAAGTATCACGTTGAGGGGATGGATGGTGCTACGCAGACGGCCATACGGACAGTCAACGCCCATGTGGGCCGGTAAGCATCCGAATGCACTCTGCGCGCAAGTGAACCCCTTGCGCTAACGCTTCGACGCGCCATCAAAGCATTGACCATGTTGGGGGGCGATCGCACCGCTGATGGCCAGCGAAGGCCAACAAGTGGTCCGGCTACCCTTGGAGCCAATCCGCATTTCTGGCGATTTTTCCCTGGAGCAATCAGTGCATTGACATGAACTCGGCCGTTTTATTGTTCCTTGCTGAGTGCAGGTAATCGTGCCGGAACTCAGCAAGAAAGGCCAGTCCTTCCCAATCATGGATGGTCAATTGGCCATTCACAAGTGATGTAAGGTGCTTCTCCCGAAGAGACTTGAGCGTGCGGTTGATGTGGACTGCCGACAGCCCTGTCGCCTCGCCAAGGTCAGCTTGAGTCACACCAAAAGCGCAGGTTTGATCGGACGCAAGTCCGGCATCTTCCATACGTAGCATGATTTCACAGAGAAGGTGGGCCACTCGGCCAAGCGCTTGGCGCTTCCCGACATTGACCACCCATTCGCGAAAAATCGATGCATCAACCAGTGTCGTTCGCCAAAGATTTGCCGCCAGCCTGGGGTGGCGTTCGCAGAGCAGCCGGATAGCCGAGTGATCTATGAAGCCAACACTGCAAGCGCTCACCGTTCGAACGTCGCTATCCAACAGATCGAGGTGCAGGCTCAACAGATCGGGCATGTCGCCAGGCACATGATAAGCAGTGACCTGACGCTTCCCGTCTCCTGTTACCTTCGAGGTGCTGGCTAAGCCAGCCAGGACCATTATGCACCGGGACGGCTGGTCGCCTTCCCGGACCAAGTTCTGGTTTGCGCCAATCGCAACGATCCTTATTCTTACCGCGTCGAGAGCTTGACGCTCAGCTGACGTGAGGGTGAAGGCACGATGGAACTTGGCGGTTAAGGGGCTTTGATAAAGCATGTCGGCTCTCCGTTTGGGCGGGAGCGCTATGGTCTCTCAGTCACCCGCGGCCAGCAGAACGCGAATGATGCCCGACCTTATATCATAAACACCGGACCGACTTAACCTGTGATAAGTCTGGCACTGCTTCCGATGGTCCTTTCCCCATCGGCAAACACAGGCTCAACAGGATTGGTGCTTACGAGGGAAGCGGCCCATCATCGGGCCTCGAGTTGCCCAGCTGCGGCAGCAGCTATAATAGATCGTTCTCAAATTCGAGGACTCACACCATGACCGACGCCCCCGACCACGCCGCTGAACTGGTAGAACTCACGGCGGATGTGGTATCCGCGTACGTCAGCAACAATCCCGTGCCGGTCGCGGGCTTGGCGGACCTGATAGCCTCAGTGCACGGGTCGCTGTCTGGGATTGGCCATCGCGTGGCTGCCGCGACCGAAGAACCAGTGCCTGCGGTAAATCCAAAAAGGTCAGTATTTCCCGATTACATCATCTGTCTTGAAGATGGTAAGCGGTTCAAAACCCTTCGGCGACATCTGCGCGTGGATTTCGGTCTCACTCCTGACGCGTATCGAACGAAGTGGAACTTGCCATCCACTTATCCGATGGTCGCTCCCAACTATGCGGCCTCACGGTCTGCCATGGCGAAGTCGATCGGTCTGGGTAGGAAGGCACCGCAGCCCACGGCAACTGCAACGGGCAAGGCAAGGCCGACGGCTAAGGCTAAAGCGTAGCTTCCGCGATCACACCATTACCACCGCGGCACCAATCGGCGATGTATGCATCGCGGCGGACCTGTCCGCTCTTGGCCGGTGCCCACCCAGGTTCCCCAACCCATGGCGCCGGCCATTTGTGGCCCACACCTCAGCTTCGTATTGCTGCCCAATCTTTTCTTGTTGTAGGCCGCTTACGACGTTAATCTCCGCTTGGCCTGATTGCTGGGAGGCAACGCCATGGCTGACATAATTCCAATTCGCAAAGCACGCCCTTGTGTCGAAGTTGGCAAACCCTGTGGCGAGTGGTTTGTCCGCGTGATCGAGGAAGACCAGGAACTCACCCGATCATTCAAGCTCGAATCCTATGCCGTGGCCTTTGCAGAAGGCCAAAGGTCGCGTCTGCATCTCAACACGTTTTCGCGGCTGTAGAGCAAGCCTATGCAGAGGTCCGCAGGGTTACTGGCGAATTTGGGCGATAGCATCGAAGCCATCGCCGGCCACATTGCGACCATGGAAACGCGACAACTGCACCAATAGCTCAAGTCGTTGCCATTGAGATCGGAAATCGCCAGCGCGGAAATGGTGATGGGCATCCTCGTCTATCGAGAGGTTGAACTGCGCCGCCGGCGGGGGACGGGCGGCAACGTGCTGCCCTTCCCCGGTCTCGGGACTCCACCTATCCAGCACTAGGCAGCGACGCCGGACCTGTAAGAGGCCATCGGATAGCGCATCCCTGTCGGTGATTGTTCACGTTCTTGAGCAGCACTTCATGCGGATCCTGCACGGCCTGGTGATTGTCGCAGATCGGCGACAATCGGGCCGACGATTGCCTTGTGCAGCCGTTCCGCCTCGATCTTGAAGCGGGCGAGCTGTTCCTGCGAAACGTGTTGTGAGGGGTTTTCGTCTTGACCATGGTAGCGAACTCCGTTGAGGGGATCGCCGCAAACGGTTCTTGCACAAAAAAGCCCGTCGCGGTGAGCGACAGGCTATTATGACATCAGGGGATTAGAACTTGTAGGCGATGCCGAAGCGAACCTCGTTGGTCTTCAGATCAACGTCGGCATTGACCAGACCACCAAAGGATTCTGTACCGAAGTCGGTATAGCGATACTCGCCTCGCAGCAGCAGATTGTCGGTCATGGCATAATCCAAGCCCACGCCTATCGTCCATCCTGTGAATGTATCTCCGAACGAAGGTCCGCCTCCATTATTACTTATGTCGACATCGCCAAACGCAACGCCACCCGCAATATAAGGAAGAAAGCGATCAACGGCATATCCTAGGCGCAGTCTTGCCGCCGCACTCCAGTTGAGTTCTTCGGTGGCGATGCCGCCCGGGATCGGGATACCAGGAGCGCTGAAGACTTGGCCGCTGCCATCAACATTCGCATATACGACGTCCAGCTCCGCGCCAATCACAATGTTATTGGACATCTGATAGTTGTAACCGGCGTAGACGCCACCAAGGAACCCGTCGGGATCTGTGTCGACAAAGCCCGGCCCACCGATTTCGTCTATGTTGCCATTCCCCCAAGCATAGCCTGCCTGTAGGCCGACATACCCACCCGTCCAGCTAAAGACCGGCGCGGCTTCTGCAACGATGGCATCGGCAGCATACGCCGACGAAGCCAGCAGAGACAACGACAGACCAAGAAGCAGCTTCTTCATAGGTGATCTCCTGTAACTAACCTTTTTGGTAGCAGAGCGCGCCGATTGATGCAGTTGTTTTTCTGCCACAGTTGGCCGAATTCAAATCGGCCGCCCGCACTTACATGAGAACCTTATGCCAACTCGCTGGTGGCGATCGGATCGCCCCTCGCCACAGTGGGCAACTGCTCGGCCACCCAAACTGTCCGGAACCTTCAGGCCGGGAACACTCATTCCGGTATCCCAGAATTAACATCGAGGAGGGTACGATAAAGGCTGTCGACCTCCTTGTCGTCGAACGCCTCGGTCAGCTCGCTTTCCGCAATCCCCTCAGCCTCCGCGTCGGCGATTAGGCGCTTTGCGAGCTGCTCGATCTCCGCTCGCTCTTTCGGCGCACCGGCGTCGGATAGATCGTGTTTTTTTATCCATTGGTTCAAAAATAGGACGGCCGGCTTGCTCATTCGGAAACACCTGGGGCAAAGTGCACGACGGCATCGACCAGCGTCCGATATAGGCTATCAACCTCTTCGTCGATCTCTTCGCGCTCGATCGTCAAGGCTTTAGCGTCGGCATACAATTTGTGTATGTACTCACTTACCGAAACGGCGTCGGTTTTAGCCGTTTCGGGGAAATTGTTGCCGATCCAGCGATCGAGAAAGTTGACGCCGCGTGTGCTCATGAAGCCTAAGCTCGATCCAGCGGTTAGGTTCCAGCAGGGCGCTCGACGGCAGCTTCGTCGACCTCGGCTTCCATTTCGTCGTTGACAGTCTTGGTCTTGCCGAAGGCGGCCACCGGCTCACCGTCAAAGCCCTGCAGCCACGCGTCGGCATGCTCTCCCCAGTAGGCTGGCACCGCACGTCTCCTTGCCATCCTTGCTCGCTTGGGCGTACATCCACGCGTAGGTGGCGCGCTCCTGATCTTTCCTAGCCACGGCCATCTGTGTCATCCTCTCGGAAGTCCTGCAGTGAGGCGTGGCGCAGGTCATCCTCGCCGCGCAGGTGCTTTACGCGGCCGATCAGCCCCGGCTTGACCCATTGCGTCGCAGGCCGCTTCATGACGCCCTTGGGCGCCGTGCCTGGGTGCTCTTGGACGCGTTTCCATAGCCTCTCGCGCATTTCCCGGTTCAAGGTGACGAACGCGCTGCCGACATAGCGCCCTGTGCCCCGCTCGGCCA
Organism: Mesorhizobium sp. M0772; assembly: GCF_040320135.1. NCBI lineage: Bacteria > Pseudomonadati > Pseudomonadota > Alphaproteobacteria > Hyphomicrobiales > Phyllobacteriaceae > Mesorhizobium > Mesorhizobium sp. M0772. Next base: position 17,823 of record NZ_JAMYPB010000076.1, read on the forward strand.
TGAGAGCGAAAGCCGGCTTGCCCGCTTCACGCTCGACGCCGAGCAGATCGAACTCGTCGATCGCATAGCACTTGGCCTTCAGCCAGTTGGCTGACGGACCGCTGCGGTATTTGCTGTCCTTCCGCTTCGACACCATGCCTTCAAGTCCGGCTTGGTCGAGCAAGTGGAGGATCGCCTTGGCTTCGCCGGGCAGAGGCTCGCTGAACTGAATACGCCGCCCGGGCTTGATCATGCTGGCCAGGATCTCGCGCCGCACCTCAAGCGCCATGTCGCGCAGATCGTGCCCATTGAGGTGCAATAGATCGAAGGCGACGAAATAGAGGTCTTGCTGTCGGCGGGTGATCGCTTTGCGCAGATCGCCGAAGTCCGAAAGGCCAGCTTCGTTCAAGACGATGATCTCACCGTCGACAATCGCGCTTTCGGCACCAAGACTCTTTGCCTCCCCCACCAGGTCGCGATATTTCGCAGTCCAGTCGTGGCCGTTGCGCGTATAAATGCGTGTGCCGTCTTCATCGATGATCATCTGCGATCGGTAGCCGTCGAACTTGACCTCGTGGGTCCA
>NZ_JAMYPB010000077.1:0-17535 GCF_040320135.1 Mesorhizobium sp. M0772
CTGGCTGGCTTCCTTCATGGATTATGATTTGGGCTACTTCGATGATGAGACATGCAGGCTCGAACCACTCCAAAACCCCTTCGGGCCAAAAGTGTTACCCATGTCTCCGATATAAACCGTAACCTATGTGTCCGGAATGGACCCCGGCAAAATTGGCGATCCCGACAGGATTCGAACCTGTGACCATCGGCTTAGAAGGCCGGTGCTCTATCCAGCTGAGCTACGGGACCGCTGGCCGGCATTTGATATCTTGGCCGGCTGGTGTCTATGTGCCAGGCGCTGACCGCCGGTCAATGCGTCCAGGGTATCCTGCGGTCATAGCGGAAATTTTCCGCGTAGGAAATCTGCCGGCGCTTGGTCTCTTTCGGCTCCTCGACACGGAAGGCCAGCCCCTGCTTTTCGGCATAGGCCACCGCTTCTTCCCTGGTGTCGAAGGTCAGCCTGATCTGGCTCAGCATGTCGCCCGATGTGGTGTAGCCCATCAGCGGGTCGATCTTCTTGCGTTGGGCGGGATCGAATTCCAGCACCCAATGGCCGGTCTTGGCCTTGCCGGACTGCATCGCGGTTTTGGCTGGGCTGAAAATACGCGCGGACATGGGCACCTCGTAGCTGCGTTGGCGGTAGCGCCGCCTTATTTCAGTCAATACTGTGCAACACTGCCGCCGGCAAGGCCGAAGCGGCCTGCAACCAGGCCGCTTCGGCAGCGGCATCGACTGGATACACTGGCGTAGCATCAAAAGTCATGGTCATGATGGCGACACAAAGAGGCATGGACGCAGGGATTTTGCACGCCGAGGCCGGCAGCCAAGCGATTTTCGACGGCGCGATCGTGATCGGCGCCGGGGCAGCCGGCTTGACCGCAGCCCATGCGCTGCTCAAGACCGGCGTGCCTGTGATGGTGTTGGAAAAGGAAGCCCGGCTGGCCGAGCCATGGCACGGCCGGCACGAGCGACTGCATCTCAACACGCATCGCGACCTTTCGGCGCTGCCGGGCGTTTCCTTTCCTGCCGGCACCCCTGCCTTTCCGCACCGAAACACCATCATCGGCCATTTGAACGAATTCCACGCCATGCACCGGCTGCCGGTCGAGTTCGGCATCGCGGTCGAGGAGATAGGCTTCGAAGGCGACCACTGGCTTGTGCGGACCAGTGCCGGGCCGCGGCTGGCGCGCCATGTCGTCATCGCCACCGGGCGCGACCGGCAGCCCTTCATTCCGGCCTGGAAAGGCATGAAGGCCTTTGCCGGACGCATCATCCATTCGGCCGCATTCGGCGACGCCAAGGCCTATGCGGGCAAGAAAGTGCTGGTCGTCGGCGCCGGCAATTCCGGCTTCGACGTGCTCAATCACCTGGCGGCGGCCGGCACGGGACAGATCTGGCTGTCGGCGCGCAACGGTCCGGCACTGCTGCCCAAGCGCCTCGGCCAGATCGCCGTCCATCGGTTTTCGCCGATCCTGGCGCGGCTGCCGTTCAAGCTCGCCGATGCGGTGATGGCGGCGACGCAGCGATGGGCCTTCGGCGACCTCACGGCCTACGGCGTGCCGCCGACGCCTTCGGGCGGCGCAAGCCGGCTGGCGTCGGATTATACCGCCATCGCCACCGATGACGGCGCGGTCGATGCCATCAAGGACGGCAGGATCATCGTCTTGCCAACCGTGCGGGAATTTACCCGCGACACGGTCGTTTTCGACGATGGCGCGACGATCCAGCCGGATATCGTCATCGCCGCGACCGGCTACCGCACCGGGCTCGAGGCCATGCTGGGCAAGCTCGGCGTGCTCGACGAAAAGGGCGTGCCGCTGTTCAACGGCGCGGACAGCGACCCGAAACTGCCGGGCCTGTGGTTCACCGGCATGCGGCCAAGCATCCGCGGCTGCTTCGCCAATGCCCGCATCCAGGCCAAGGCGATCGCAGCCAGGATTGCACGGGAGCGCAGACCGCCAAGCCCCGTTTGACGATTTAGGGGTTGCGCGACAGGGTCCGGAACCGTATACGCCGCAGGGCCTCGGAGTGTAGCGCAGCCTGGTAGCGCATCTGGTTTGGGACCAGAGGGTCGGGAGTTCGAATCTCTCCACTCCGACCATTTTTTCCCACAAAGCCAGTCCTTGCCCAAGGTCACTCCCAAGGTCGCCAATGGCTGCCTCGCCGGTAGCGCATGGCGGCACGCATTGCCCAAGCAGCAGCCGCTCGCCGATCGGACCCTACATTGGAACACCAGTTCGCTCCGAGAGTTGTGTATGTTCAACCCAAGGAGCCAACAATGAAAACCCTTCTCATCGCCTCGATGATCGCGTTCGCCGGAACGGCGGCTTTGATCGCACCGGCGCAAGCCGCCAGTCTGACTATCCAGTCCGATGACGACGATCAATATTCGTCCGACGATGGCGATATACAGATTCTTCGCCATCACCAGCGCCACAAAGACTATAGCGACGACTATGGCGACGACTACAGCGACAGCCAGGATGGCCAATGGCGGCGCCACCATCGCCATCACCGCTGCCATATCGAACTGGTCAGGCACTGGCGCCATCACCACAGGGTCGTCGAAGAGGTCAGGGTCTGCGGCTGATCCGATCGCTTTGGACCTGCTCCGGCCGGGTTGGCGGCCGGAGCACCAATCTGACCTAAAGCGCGTCGTGCTACGTGGCAGCGCATACGGTGGTCTATCTGCTGGTCCGGTATCTGGCGGCGTTGTGGGCATAAACGTAGCTCTATAGAGCGCTCTCGATATCGGTCTTCGAAAAATCGTCGCCAACATAGAGCAAGCGGCAGGCTCGATCCTTTGCCACTTCATAGGCAAAGCAATCGCCGAAATTGAGCCCGGCCGGATGAATACCCTTGCCCCATCGCCCATACGCCTCGGCTATGCGCCGGCCAGAGGCTGGTGTCACCGCCGTGACCTCGAAGCCGAGCCCGCCGATCAGGCCGGCCATTTCCTCACCGACATTGCGCCTGTCCGCCACGATCAGCGCCTCGGCCACTGTGCCAGCCGAGATCAGAATATCGTCTTCGGCTTCCAGCGCCGCTATGCAGGCACTGGATTGAGGTTCGGCAAGAACGATCGCCATCAGGGCCGAGGTATCGACCACGATCATTCGGGCAGGCCATCGTCGCCATAGAGGAAGTCCTGGCTCCGCGCGGCATCCGGCCCGGCCTTTGCCTTGGCAGCGCCGGATGCTCGCATTGCCTCCAGTAATGCCCGGCGGCCTTTCCTGTCAGGGGCAGCCTTCACGGGAACAAGGCGCACGGCTGCATGACCATGGCGGGTCAGGATAATTTCATCCCCAGCCTCGGCACGACGCACCAGTTCGGTGAGCTGCCCCTTGGCGTCTGTAACGGATACCTGCATTGACCGCTCCTTTATGGACCATGCTCTGGTCCATATCCAAAAAGTAGACCATCTAATGGTCCATTTCAATGCAGGACGATGAGATCTTGCGGCTTGGTGAGGTCTGAATGAAGCTGGCGCGCAATCGGGCTTGCGGCGATTCTATCTGAAGGTAAGCTCGCCGGGCGAGAACCCCAATCATCACTCCCGGCGAGCCTACAACCCGATCAGGAACGCGATCAGGACCGGGGTCAGCCGGCAAACGCAGTGTTGCAAGATGGATGCCAGAGGTTTCTTCTCGAAATGGGACAGGAGCGGAGTCTTCTCCTTCCACTGCCTACACCTCGAACTCGCCCTGCCCTTCGTCCATTGCGCTGACGGTTTCGGCGGCGACCGCCCTGGTGATCGGCGTCTTGCGCTCGAGCGCGGTGCGGTCGAGGCGCTCGACCACGCGCATGGCGGTGGCCAGCGAGCGCTCGATGCGGCGCACCAGATATTGCACGACATGCGGCTCGACCTCGACTTGGCGGTCGGCGAAGAGTTTGGTGATGACACCGGCCAGAAGCAAATCGTCCGGCTCATGGATCTCGACGGTTGCCGCCGCCTTCAGCCGCGAGGCAAGATCGGGCAACGTCACCCTCCAGGCGGCGGGGAAGCGCCGCGCCGTCAACAGCAAGGTGGCCCCGGCGCCGCGCACTTCATTGATGAGATGGAACAGGCCCGCCTCGTCGATGGCTGTCTTGTCGACATCGTCGATCAGCGCGGGCCTGCCGCCAAGCCCGGTGATGGCATTGCCGATGCGCTGGGCATCGACCGCCACAGCGTTGGCCCGCGCCTGCCAGATCGAGCCCAGATGTGTCTTGCCGGAACCGGCCGGGCCAGCGAGCACGATCACCGGCGACGGCCAGTCCGGCCAGCGATCGACAAGGGCTGCCGCCTCGCGGTTGGTGGCCGACACCACCAACTCGTCGCGCGAGTAGCCGGTGCCGTGGCCAAGGTCGAGCGGCAGTTGGCGCGGCGGTTCGGTCTTATGATCCGTCACGTTCAGCCGCGCGGCGACCGGTGGCCGCCGCCGCGAGCGGCGGGCAGCGGCGGGACGGGCTCGGTGGAGTGTCCCTTGTAGAGCGGCGATTCGAGATAGCGGGCAATGGCAAACCGCACCAGCACGGCAACCGCCGCCGAAGCAGGAACGGCAATCAAAAGGCCGACGAAGCCGAACAGGGCGCCGAAAGCGAACAGCGCAAACATCAGCCAGACCGGGTGCAGGCCGACGCTTTTTCCGACCAATCTGGGCTGCAGGATGTTGCCTTCGATGAACTGGCCGATGAAGAACACCACGGCGACAGCAACGATCATGGTCCAGTCCGGCCAGAACTGGACGAAGGCGACGCCGACGGCCAGGACCAGTCCGGTCAGCGAGCCGACATAAGGGATGAACGAGATCAGCCCGGCGAAGAGGCCGATGAGGATGGCGAAATTCAGCCCGGTCAGCGTCAGGCCGGTGGCATACATGCCGCCGAGCACCAGGCACAGCGTGCCCTGGCCGCGCACGAAGCCGGCGGTCGCGGTGTTGATGTCCCTGGAGATCGCCCTGACCGTCCCGACATAATCGCGCGGCACCCAGCTGTCGACGACCGCCACCATGCGATCCCAGTCGAGCAGCATGTAGAAAGCGACAACCGGAGTGACCACGAACAGGCTGACCACCGACACCAGAGCAACGCCGGAACTCCAGATCGAGGTGAAGACGGTGCTCAGCAGGCCGAAACCGGAAGTGAGCAGCGAATTCAGCCCGTCGCGCAGGCCATTGGCATTGACGCCGAATTTCTGCTCCAGCCATTTCGGATCGAAGCTGGTGATCAGCGACTGCAGCCGGGTCAGATATTCCGGCAGCTTGCTGGCGAAATCGGCCATCTGCGTGGCCAGAACCGGAACCAGGATGACGAAGGCCAGCACCAAAAGGACGATGAAGGCGATCAGGATGACCACCGTCGCCATCAGCCGGGAGAGGCCGAGGCGTTGCAGCCGGTCGGCGACCGGGTCGAGGAAATAGGCCAGCACCATGCCGGCAACGAACGGCAACAGGATGCTGGAAAAAATGTAGAGGAACAGCGCCAGGAAAATTGCCGTGCCCAGCCAGAAGAAAATCTGGCGGCGAAACGCCAGGGACGCAGCCGCCTCTGCCAGCGCTGCAGTCGCGGCATTCTTGTCAACTACCCGGGGTGGAGCCTTCGCCATAGCCGCTCATATGCCTCAGCCAAGCCACGAGATAGGCCGCGGCCGAAGCCACGGTCAAGACCCCGGACAGCAATATGAGCGCAGGCCTCAGCGGGTCGAGGTGGAGGCCAAGGGCAAGTTCGCCCAGCACCACGGCGCCAGCACGATCTGGGCGGCGGTGTTGGCCTTCGATACATAGAGCGGCTTCATCTCGACCGGATGCGCCATGACGGTGGACAAGAGCACGGCGCAGTTGATCAGCGCATCGCGTGACACCATGGTCACCACCAGCCATAGCGGCAATTGCCCGATGAAGCCCATGACCACGAAAACCGAGACCAGAAGCACCTTGTCGGCCATCGGATCGAGATGGGCGCCCAGTTTCGAGTGCTGGTTGAAACGGCGGGCGATGAAGCGGAAATGCCTGCAACGAGAAAGCCGGCAAAGGCCCAGTCCCAGCGCATGTTCAGCATCGCCAGCACCAGCACGAAGCGCAGGATGGTGATGAGGTTGGGAATGGTCAAAGGCATGTCCCGCCATGCTTGTTCTGCAGATAGATGATGGAGATGGATTGTGGCTGCAAGGACCAGCGGTGAAGGGGCGACTGTCCACGTATTTATCTTGGGCAAAAGCCCGGTATCCTGTCGTCATCCTTGCCCCCCGAAACCATTCATGCGAAGAGCCGCCGAGGGAAACAGGGATGCGCCGACGATGAGCAAGGGCGACCGGGCCAAGCGCAAGAACGGGCTCACCTATGCCGAGGCGGGCGTCGACATCGATGCCGGCAACCTCATGGTCGAGAAGATCAAGCCGCTGGTGCGCGCGACGCGCCGGCCGGGCGCCGATGGCGAGATCGGCGGTTTTGGCGGCCTGTTCGACCTCAAGGCGGCGGGTTTCACGGATCCGGTGCTGGTCGCCGCCAATGACGGCGTCGGCACCAAGCTGAAGATCGCCATCGATGCCGGCAAGCACGACACGATCGGCATCGACCTCGTCGCCATGTGCGTCAACGACATCGTCGTGCAGGGCGCCGAGCCACTGTTCTTCCTCGACTATTTTGCCACCGGCAAGCTCGACCCCGACCAGGGGGCGGCAATCGTCGGCGGCATAGCAATCGGCTGCCGACAGGCCGGCTGCGCGCTGATCGGCGGCGAGACCGCTGAAATGCCCGGCATGTATAACGACAAGGATTACGACCTTGCCGGCTTCGCCGTCGGTGCTGCCGAACGCGGCCAGTTGCTGCCGACCGACGATATCGTCGAAGGCGACGTGCTGCTTGGGCTGGCTTCCTCGGGCCTGCATTCGAATGGCTTTTCACTGGTGCGCCGTATCGTTGCCGTCAGCGGGCTTGCCTGGAGCGATCCGGCGCCGTTCAACGATGAGGCGACGCTGGCCGAGGCACTGCTCGAGCCTACGCGCATCTATGTGAAGTCGATCCTGAAGGCGATCCGCAACACGCATGGCATCAAGGCGCTGGCCCACATCACCGGCGGCGGCTTCCCTGAAAACATCCCGCGCGTCCTGCCGAAGGACTTTTCCGCCGAGCTCGACCTCAATGCCATCGATGTGCCGCCGGTGTTTTCCTGGCTGGCGAAGACTGGCGGCGTGGCGCCGGAGGAGATGATGCGCACCTTCAACTGCGGCATCGGCATGATCCTCGTCGTCGCCTCCGGCCAGGCCGCACAGGTCGCAGCCGTGCTGCAGGAGGCCGGCGAGACGGTGACGCCGATCGGCCGCATCGTGCCGCGCCGCGACGCCGGCGTCATCTATCGGGGCTCGATCGGCCTATGAGCAGGAAACGCACGGTTGTTCTGATCTCGGGACGCGGCTCGAACATGACGGCGCTGATCGCGGCGGCGAGCGACCCGGCCTATCCCGCCGAGATCGTCGGCGTCATCTCCGACCGAGCCAACGCCGCCGGGCTTGGCATCGCGGCCGCGCGCGGCATCCCGACCAAAGTCATCGTGCGCGCCGACCATGCCAGCAAGGAAGCGCATGATGCGGCGATCGACGCCGCTCTGATTGCGTTCAACGCCGAGATCGTGGCGCTGGCCGGCTATCTGCGCATTCTCTCCCGCGGCCTGGTCGAGAAGTGGCAAGGGCGCATGCTCAACATCCACCCTGCCCTGCTGCCGGCCTTCAAAGGGCTCGATACGCATGCGCGCGCCCTGCGCGCCGGCATTCGCATTCATGGCTGCACGGTGCATTTCGTCACATCAGAGATGGATGACGGCCCGATCATCGCGCAGGCAGCGGTGCCGGTGATGGTCGGCGACAACGAAGACACGTTGGCCGCCAGAGTGCTGAAGGCCGAGCACCGGCTTTATGCGCTGGCGCTCGGGCTGGTCGCCGACGGCAAGGCGCACATGGAAGGCGGTCGCACCGTGCTGGCACATTTCGCCGACGATGCCGAAAACGGAACTTCCGTGGTGATGGCGCCCGACCCGCTGCGCGAAGAACGCGATCTCGAACATCTGGCGCGGATCACGCCGTAGGCCTACATGGCGACACCGAGACAATTGCTCCTGCTTCGCCACGCCAAGTCGAGCTGGGACCACCCGGCGCTTGCTGATTTCGACCGGCCGCTCGGGCCGCGCGGGCTGAAGACGGCGCCGCTGATGGGGCGCGAACTGGCCCGGCGCAGTTGGCTGCCTGACCTGGCGCTGGTGTCGCCGGCGCTGCGCACGCGCGAGACATGGCGGCTGGTCTCGGCGGAACTTGCGGCGAGCGTAACGGTGGAGTTCGCCGAGGCGCTTTTCGAAGCCACGGCTGGCGACATTCTGGCCGAGGTGCAGCAGGCAGTCGCATCGGCTGGCTGTCTCCTGGTGCTCGGCCATAATCCCGGCCTGGAGGACTTTGCCCGCCGGCTCGCCGGTCCGCGATCGAGTGTGGCTGCTCTCAGGAAACTTGAAGAGAAATTCCCGACCGGCGCCCTTGCCCGCTCTGTCATCGACGGCGACTGGGCGAATCTCGGCTTCGGCGCGGCCCGGTTGACGCATTGCATCAAGCCGAAGGATCTAAGCTAGACCAAGCTGCCTAACGGGCTAGCCGCAGGTGACAGCCGCAAACCGTGTTTTGAAAAGACCACGGGCAAACAAGGAGATAGGACCAATTGCTGGCGGATTGATTCAAGATCTTTGCGGCCCGATCAATTGCATAAAAACAAGAGCGGTGGGCCGGGCCCACCGCTCTTTGTGGTCGTCGATTTCCCAGAAAATCAACGACCCCAGATGCCCTGGCCGGATTCCGGCTGGTTCGAGTCGCCCTTGATCGTGAAATCGCCGAGGCTGGCCGGCTTGCGGATCGAGGCGGTATAACTGTGATCGATGTTGCCGGCGGGCGCTGTCACAGCAGGCTGGTTGACGCCGTCGGAGCCGTAGTGGTCGCTGCCTGCGAAAGCGGTGCCGGTGGCAAGGAGGATGGCAGCAGCGGTAAGTGCGATCTTGGTCATTTCAGGTAATCCAGATTTTTCAGTTCTGTCCGTCAAGTGGCGTGCCTTGGGAGGAATTCGCGTCGCTCGGACCACCCCGAAATGGGTGTGCGTTGCTGCCGTTGCCAATCACAAAAATGTGCGAACCGAACCGTTCGGTTCGGTGTTGGAAGGCGCGAAATGTCGTAGTTGTTGCTATATTCTATTCTCTAGGCGGCTCCGACCTCCAACGCCCCTCGTTGCGTTACCCTTGCATCTCAAAAGGTCGTGAAGCCCAGTACGTCGCGCATGTCGTATTCGCGGGGCGGCCGGACGGCGACCCAGCGTGCTGCCGCAATGGCGCCGCGCGCGAACATCGAGCGGTGGCCCGCCGAATGGGAAAGCGTGAGCGTCTCGCCCTCGGCCAGCAAGCTCACGCTGTGCTCGCCGACGATGCTGCCGCCGCGCAGCACGGCAAAGCCGATCTCGCCGGCAGGGCGTGGACCTGTAAGGCCGTCGCGGATGCGTTTCGCCACATCGTCCAGCCTGACGCCATGTCCGCGAGCGGCCGCCTCGCCCAGCATCAGCGCCGTGCCCGACGGTGCGTCGACCTTCATGCGGTGATGCGCTTCCAGGATTTCGATGTCGGTGTCGGGACCAAGTGCTCGCGCCGCCTGCTCGACCAGCCCGGTCAGCATGCTGAGCCCGAGCGAGTAGCTGCCGGAGCGAACGATGGCGACGGACTTCGAAGCAGTAGCGATGGCGGCGAGATCGGCCGGCTCGAAGCCGGTCGAGCCGATGACCAGCGCCGGGCCACCGCAGGCCGCGCAAGCTTGTGCAAGATCGACGGAGGCCGAAGGCGTGGTGAAATCGATGATGACATCGGCAAGCGCCAGTGCTTCGTCGCGTTCGACCAGCCCCTCGCCGGCGCTGCCCGGCCTGTGAAAGCGGGCGACGAGCGCCAGCCTGGGATCGGTCTCGACGGCCAGCGCCATCTCCCTGCCCATGCGGCCGAGCGCACCGGCTATGGCTATCTTCAACAGATGCGGCATGGCGGCTTTCACTGGAAATGCGAGTCACAACAATGATCTACCATGCCGCCCTGCCAGATTGATTCAGCCGGCGCCATGCGTCTTGAGCATCATGCCGGCGATCTCCTTGACCAGCTTGGCGGCAACCAGCGCGGTGAGATTGGAGACATCCTGGCTTGCATTGTATTCGACGACATCGGCGCCGACGATGGGCTGGTCGATCCGCTGGATCAGGTTGATCACTTGCCGGGTTGTAAGACCACCGGGTTCGCGGTGCGACACGCCGGGCGCACAAGCCGGGTCGAGGCCGTCGAGATCGACCGAGAGATAGGCCGGCGTCTTGAGATCGAGCTGCAGACCCTCGCTGAAATGCCGCGCCTCGATCATTTCGACGCCGAAGCGCTTGAGCTGGTCACGAAGCTCATCATTGAGGGTGCGCAGGCCGATCTGGATCAGCCGGTCAGCCAGCCCCTCCTCCAGGATGCGCGCGAAGGACGAGGTGTGGGACCGCCTGTTGCCCTGATAGGCATCGTAGATGTCGGGCTGGGCGTCGATCTGGACGATCGTTAGCCTGGCATGGCGGCGGCGCACGGCACGCAGCACCGGCCAGGCGATGGCATGATCGCCGCCGAGGCTGATCAACGGGTGGCCGGCATCCAGCGCGCGGCCGACCTCGGCCTCGATTCGTTCCCACGGACCGCCGGCGCCTGAAAAGTCGATGTCGCCGTGGTCGACGAAACTGTCCGCCACATCGAAGCCGGTTTCGCTCCACGAGCTGTGCGCGTCGCTTTTGAGTTCCCGCCGGATCAGGGCCGGCGCTGCGGCCGCGCCCTTGAGATAGGACGAGTTCTCGTCATGCGGTATTCCCAGAAGCGAAACCCTGGCCATCGGCGTGCGATCTCCGGCAACAGGCCATCTCCCTAAACCCGGCAGCTGGCTGGCGATAGCAGTGCCGCTTGGGCCAGTTGCGAAGGCGATCAGGCGTCACTTCACGATCGCGCCGCCCAGCCTTTGCCTGACGATCGCGGCGTGGAAATTCGTGCCGTGCAACAGCCCGTCATCGTTGAAGTCGTAGCTGGAATTGTGCAGCGGCGGCGAGGTCTCGCCATTGCCGAGAAAGACGAAGCAGCCCGGTACCTGATCGAGGAAGCGGGCGAAATCCTCCGAGGCGGTCATCGGCTCCGCCGCGATGCTGGCGGCGCCATAGGCCAGCACGCGCCTTGCGGCGACAAAGGCCGCGTCCACCAGGTCGGCATCGTTCTGCAGCGGCACGAATTCCCTGCTATAGGTCACGTCGGCGGTGACATTGTAGGCAGCGGCGGTGCCTGCCGCGATGACCCGCATCTGGCGCTCGATCTCGGCGCTGACCTCGGGACGAAAACTGCGGGCGTCACCGAGGATGCAGGCGAGGCCGGGCAATGCGTTGCGGGTGCCGTCGGTGATCAGCTCGGTCACCGAAACCACCGAAATGTCGGCGGGACTCAGCCGGCGCGAGACGATGGTCTGCAGATTGGTGACCAGCGCGCAGGCGGCGACCAAGGTCTCGTTCCCGGAATGTGGCCGCGCCGCATGGCCGCCGATGCCCTTGAGCACGATCTCGAAATTGTCCTCCGCCGACATGAACGGGCCGGCACGGGTCTCGAAATGCCCGACGGGCAGGCCAGGCATGTTGTGCAGGCCAAAAATCTCGTCGAAGGGAAAGCGCTGCAGCAGCCCGTCGTCCAGCATCGCCAGCGCGCCCCTGCCCCATTCCTCGGCGGGCTGGAAGATGAAGCGCACGGTGCCGTCGAAACCGCCCTCGGCGGCCAGCAGCTTTGCCGCGCCGAGCAGCATGGTGGTGTGGCCGTCATGGCCGCAGGCATGCATGATGCCGGGGTTCTGCGAGCGATGGGCGGTCGCGGACTGCTCGGTGATGCGCAGCGCATCCATGTCGGCCCTGAGCGCAATCGCCCGGTTGCCGCTGCCGCGCTTCAATGTGCCAACGACGCCGGTGCCGCCGACCCCCTCTGCAACATCGTCCAGCCCGAATTCGCGCAGCTTCGCGGCGACAAAGGCAGCGGTGCGCTTTTCCTCAAAGCCGAACTCGGGGTGCGCGTGCAAATCGCGCCGCCAGCCGGTCATTTCCTGCTTCAGCACATCACGATCGAGCTCAGCCATTTTCTCCCCGACCTATTTTGCAAGCTCACTGGCGACATCAAGCAGGATGTTGGCGCCGGCGACAAGCTCGGCATCTTCAGTGTGTTCGCGCGGATTGTGGCTGATGCCACCGGCGCTCGGCACGAAGATCATTGCCGCCGGCGCGAGGCGGGCCATCATCTGCGCGTCATGGCCGGCGCCCGATGTCATGCGCCTGACGCCGAGACCGCGGTTCTTCGCGGCCGCCTCGATCAGTTCGACGATGCCGATGTCGAATAGCACCGGTTCGAAGCGGGCGAGCCGCTCGACCGAGATCGATACGTTCTCCAAAACCTCAAGCTCCTCGAGATAGGCAGCAAGGGCCGCCTCATGCGCCTGCAAGCGCTGTTCGTCGGGATCGCGCAGGTCGATGGTGAAGACGGCGCGCGCGGGAATGACGTTGATGGCGTTGGGTTCGAAGCGCATCGTGCCGACCGTGGCCACGGTTGGCCCATTTGAAGCCCTGGCCCGATCGTGCAGGAAGGTGATGATGCGGGCGGCGGCGTAGCCGGCGTCGCTGCGCATCGACATCGGCGTGGTGCCGGCATGGTTGGCGGCGCCGTCGATGGTGATGCGCTGCCAGGAAATGCCTTGCAAATTCTCGACCGCGCCGATCGGCACGCCTTCACGCTCCAGCACCGGCCCCTGCTCGACATGAAGTTCGAGATAGGCATGCGGCTTGAGGAAGCCGGGTTCGCGGTCGCCGGCATAGCCGATGCGGGCGAGCTCCTGGCCGAGCACGCTGCCATCCGTGCCGATGGCGGCCAGCACGGCCTCGGCGCTGACGCCACCGGCATGGCATAGCGAGCCCATCATGTCAGGCGTGTAGCGCACGCCTTCCTCATTGGTGAAAGCGGCGACCGCGACCGGGCGCGACGGCGAAAAGCCCGAAGCCTGCAGCGTCTCGATAACCTCCAGCCCGGCCAGCACGCCGTAGCAGCCATCATAGATGCCGGCATCGATAACGGTGTCGATATGCGAACCGATGAGCAGCGGCGCCTGCCCGGCATTGTCGGAGCTTTGCCAGATGCCGAAGATATTACCGACCCGGTCGATGGCGACTTCCAGCCTGGCCTGCCTGAGCCAGCCGACAAAGAGGTCACGGCCCTGTTTGTCTGTGTCGGAGGCGGCGAGCCGGATCAGCCTATCCTCACTGTCGCGGCCAACGGTGCCGAGTTCCCGGATGCGGCCAAGCAGACGCTGTGCATCGATCCCGATCATGGCTATGCCTCGGCCTTCAGCTTGCCGGCCAGCACATCGGCGGGGCTCTGCCCGACCAGCTCGGTATAGCGATGCGGGTCTGTGGCGCCTTCGGTGTTGATTACAAGCACGCGGGATTTGTCGTCGAGCCCGAGCGCGGCCTTGTGGTCGGCCACCGCCCGGATCAGCCCGGCCAGACCGACGCCGCCGCTTTCGCCGGCGACGATCACTGGATCATTGCCAGCCGGCCGTGCCAGCCGCCGCATCACCGCGACCGCCTCCTCCTCATCCACCGTCATGAAGGCATCGGCAACCCGCGCCAGAACGCGCCAGGCAACTTGCGAGGCCTCGTAGCATTCGAGCATCGCCATCACCGTCGGCTGGTCGTGTGCGACCTTGACCACGTGGCCCGCCCGGGCGGCTGCGACAACGCAGGCGGCGCGGGCCGGCTCGACGACGATGAAGGTCGGCCTGGCGTCACCGAGCACGATGGCGAGATGGCCGGCCAGGGCGGCGGCAATGCCGCCGACACCGGCCTGCACGAAGACATGGGTCGGCGGCTGCGGCAACTGGCCCAACGCTTCACGCACGATCGTCGAATAGCCCTGCATGACCAGACCGGGGATGCGCTCGTAGCCCGGCCAGGAGGTGTCGGACACCACGGTCCAGCCTTGCTCAGCTGAAACCTCGGCGGCCTGCCTAACCGAGTCGTCATAATTGCCGTCGACGCGGATCATCTCGGCGCCATAGCGGGCTATTGCTGCAATGCGCGCCTCGCTGACGCCGGCGTGAACGAAGATTGCCGCTTTCGCGCCAACCAACTGTGCACCTTGCGCGACCGAGCGGCCATGATTGCCGTCGGTGGCGCAGGCAACCGTCATGCCGGCAGCGACCGCCCGGACGTCGAACCGGTTGAGATCGGCCACGTCAACGGGCCGACCAAGCGATCGGCTCGCCTCCTCCAGCACCAGTCGAAAAACGGCATAGGCGCCGCCGAGCGCCTTGAAACTGCCGAGACCGAGGCGAAAGCCTTCATCCTTGATGTGGACGGCGCCGAGGCCGAGTTCGCCGGCCAGCGTCGGCAATGCATGCAACGGAGTTGCGAGGTGATTGTCGCGATGGGCAAGAAAGCGCTCGACCGTATCGGCACCGGCATTCCCCAGCGTTTCGGCATCGACCGGATCGAGCGGCCGGCGGTGCAAGGCATTGCTGTTGAGCAGGAACACGGGTGGCCTCCTTTGGGTGTGACGAAATCATATTGCAGCCGAGGCGCAAAAAGCGCTGTTATTGGCGCTTCGAAATGCAATTTTGTTTCGCCAGGATAGCGCTTTGCCTCGATCGCCTTCGCTCGACAGTTTCGACCTCGCCATCCTTGCCATCCTGCAGCGGGACAACACGACGCCGCAGCGGCTGATCGGCGAAGCCGTCAACCTGTCGGCGCCGGCGGTGCAGCGGCGGATCAAGCGCATGGAACAGTCCGGCGTCATTGCCGGCAACGTCGCTGTCATCAACCCCGTTGTGGTCGGCCAGCCCATCACCATTTTCGTCGAGGTCGAACTGGAGAGCGAACGCTCGGACCTGATCGACGCGGCCAAGCGGCAATTCTCGGCAGAGCCCGAAGTGCAGCAATGCTACTACGTCACCGGCGAGGCCGACTTCATCCTAGTCATCACCGCGGCCGACATGGGGGCCTATGAGGCCCTGACGCGCAGACTGTTCTTCGACAGCAAGAATGTCCGAAAATTCCGCACCTTCGTTGCCATGGACCGTGTCAAGGTGGGGCTGACGGTGCCTCTGCCGGGATAGCCAGTCTCTTTTACGCAATTCCGGACGGAAAACCGCTCACACTTTTCCTGGAATTGCTTTAGCCCGCCGGCCGCAGCCAGACCTTGTTGTCGTGAAAGGCAGCGCCGCCATAAGGTGCCGGCGCATCGGCGCCGGTGAGCACATTGATGCCTTCGCCACGCTCATGGGCGCTGTTTGGCCAGATGCCCTCGGCGATCACCACGCCGCGCTTGAGGCCTTCGAACAGCTTTGCGTGCAGCACCACCTCGCCACGCCGGTTGCCGACCTCGATACGGTCGCCGTCGCCCAATCCAAGCGCGGCGGCATCGTCCGGGTGCACCAGGAGTTCCGGCCGGCCTTCCTTGGCTCTCGACACAGGTGTCTCGGCGAATGTCGAATTGAGAAAGTTGCGCGCCGGCGATGTGGCGAGCCGAAACGGATGCTCGGCGTCCGCCACCTCGATCAGGTCGACATGGTCAGGGAATTCGGGGAGTTCCGCCACCGGCCCGAACAGGCCCATGATTTTCGGCGGCCGGTTGGGCGCCGCCTGCCCGCTCCAATTGGCGCGGAAGTGAAATTTCTTGTCGGCATGGCCGAAACCATCGATGAAATGCGCCGCATCGAAATCCGGCTGCAGGTCGACCCATTTGTCTTCCTTGAGGCTGGCGAAGGAGCCCAGCCCGCGCTTGCCGAGGATGATGTCGATATGCTGCTGCTCGGTCAGGCCAAAGCCCGGCCGGTCTGCGACGCCGAGACGCTGCGCCAATTGCTCGATGACGAAATGGTTGGTGCGCGGCCCTTCCGGCGGTTCGATCAGCTTGGGACCGAGCGTGATGTGCTGGTTGCCACCGCCCTTGTAGACGTCGTCATGCTCGAGAAACATCGTTGCCGGCAAAACGACATCGGCGAGCTTTGCCGTGTCGGTCATGAACTGCTCGTGCACGCAGGTGAACAGGTCGTCACGCAGGAAACCCTGCTTCACCAGCCGCTGCTCGGGCGCGACATTCACCGGGTTGGTGTTCTGGATCAGCATCGCCGTCACCGGCGGGCCGCCATAGAGCGCGTCCGCTGCACCGGTCAGCACCGGGCCGATACGCGACTGGTCGAGATGGCGAATATTGGGATCGCGCATCGCGGCGCCTTCCAGCACATCCTGGTTGAGCTTGAAGATGCCGGAATTGGAATGGAAGGCACCGCCACCCTCATATTGCCAGGCGCCGGTGACGGCGGCGATGCAGGATGCCGCGTGCATGTTGACCGCGCCGTTGCGCTGGCGGGCAAAGCCATAGCCGAGGCGGAAATAGGTTTTCCTCGTCGTGCCGACGAGGCGTGCGAAAGCCTCGATCTCGGTGACGGCAAGACCGGTGATGGCAGACGCCCATTCCGGCGTGCGCGTCTCCAGATGCGCTTCCAGCCCCTTCGGATCGTCGGTGTATCTTTCGAGATAGGCGCGGTCGGCCATGCCTTCCCTGAACAGCACATGCATGACCGCGCAGGCCAGCGCGCCATCGGTGCCGGGCTTCAGCACAAGGCCTATATCGGCCTGCTTCATCGTCGCGTTCTCGTAGACATCGATGACGACGATCCTGGCGCCACGCTCCTTCCGCGACTTGATGGCGTGGGTCATGACATTGACCTGCGTGACCACGGCATTGGTGCCCCAGATCACCACGCAGTCGGACTTCGCCATCTCGCGCGGATCGGGACCACGCAAGGCGCCCGCTCCCATCATCCAGCCGGTCCAGGCCAGATTGGTGCAGATCGAGCCGAAGAAGCCGGAGTATTTTTTCGCATGGCGCAGCCGGTCGATGCCGTCGCGCTGCACCAGCCCCATCGTGCCGGCATAGAAATAAGGCCAGACGGTCTCGGAGCCGTATTTTTCCTCGGCCGCGATGAATTTCTCGGCGACGAGGTCGAGTGCCGCTTCCCAGCAGGATTCTTTCCAGATGCCGGCGCCCTTGGCGCCGGCGCGAACAAGCGGCTTCAGCAGCCGGTCGGGATGGTGGACACGGTCGGCATAGCGCGCGACCTTGGCGCAGACCACACCAGCCGTATACGTATTGGACTTGGCGCCATGGACACGGCCGATGCGGTTGCCATCGAGCAGTTCGACCTCGAGCGCGCAGGTCGAAGGGCAATCATGCGGACAGGCGGAGTGGCCGATGCGAAGCTGCTGGTTCATGCGGCGTTTTTAGCGGGTTTTGCGGGCGACGTGTAGGGCCAGATCTTACCCTCCCCTTGATGGGGAGGGTCGGCGCGCAGCGACGGGGTGGGGTGCGGCGCGGGGGGGGGCCCCCCCCCCGCGCCCGCGGGGGCGCCCCCCCCCCCCGCGCCCGGGCGGGCGGGGCGGGGCCGGGCGGGAGATGGGTGGAGGGGCGGGGGGGGGCG